>NZ_JBSFJL010000031.1:88456-113173 GCF_053598035.1 Streptomyces sp. NPDC001204
GCCGGAAGGCCGGAAGGCCGGAAGGCCGGAAGGCCGGAAGGCCGGAAGGCCGGAAGGCCGGAAGGCCGGAAGGCCGGAAGGCCGGAAGGCCGGAAGATCCTACGGCGACGCGGCAGGACCGGCACCGATACCGATGGATCCGGGGCTGGGCCTCTCAGTCGGCGCCCTCGCGCAGTGCCTGATGGATCTCCCGCAGCAAGCCGGTCAGCCGGGCGTAGTCGTCGCCCGCCACCGGTGTGACGAAGTAGCGCTCGACGACGTCCGCGTGCACGGCCGCGGCCCGGAGGAAGACGGCACGGCCCTGCTCGGTCGGCTCCACCAGGACGCTTCTGCGGTCCTCGGGGGACGGCACGCGCCGGACCAGGCCGGCCTCCTCCATGCGGTCCACCAGGCGGGTGATGCCGCTGCTGGTGAGGGTGAGGTCGGTGGCGAGCACACGCTGCGAGACCTCCTCGTCCGGCTGCCGGCAGAGCCGTATGAGGACCTCGAACATCGTGTGGCCGATCCCGCACTCATGACGCAGAGCGGTGTCGATCCGCTGCTCCAGGCGGGTGGCGGCCTTGATCAGCAGGCCGAAGTCGTGCACGAGCGGGCTGTTCGCGGCACGGGCGGCCTCGTCGTCCTGCCGGGTCGTGTCATTCACCTGCCTGACGTCCTCTCCCACTTCGGCCCAGCACGGTCCTGTCCCGCCCAGTTTACTGCCGAATCACCTACCGACACCTCAATTACTGAGCAATCAATTGCTGAGCAGTCAACGAAGTTCTATGGTGGCCGGGTCCGCACGAGAGCCGGAGAGAGGGAGAGCAGTGGACCTGCAGCACTGGCTCGGCCGAGCCACCCAGGCGATACAGGAGTGGGCCGACACCTTCGCCCCCTACCAGCCT
Organism: Streptomyces sp. NPDC001204; assembly: GCF_053598035.1. NCBI lineage: Bacteria > Bacillati > Actinomycetota > Actinomycetes > Kitasatosporales > Streptomycetaceae > Streptomyces > Streptomyces sp. NPDC001204. The sequence goes on from NZ_JBSFJL010000031.1 coordinate 89,341, forward strand.
CACCCGTCGCTCCAGGTCGACGACGACCGGTTCGCCGCCGCCTTCGAGGAGTTCACCGGCCGGCTGAAGGACAACTACCCCTTCTTCCACCCGTCCTACGTGGGCCAGATGCTCAAGCCGCCGCACCCCGCGGCCGTGGCCGGCTACCTCACCGCCATGCTGATCAACCCCAACAACCACGCCCTGGACGGCGGTCCGGCCACCGCCCGCATGGAACGGGAGGCCGTCGCGCAACTCGCCGCGATGTTCGGCTACGACACCCACCTCGGCCATCTCACCACCAGCGGCACGATCGCCAACCTCGAAGCCCTCTACGTCGCCCGGGAACTCCACCCCGGGCGGGGCGTCGCCTACAGCGAGGACGCCCACTACACCCACGGCCGCATGTGCCGCGTCCTGGGCGTGGAGAGCCACCCCGTCCCCACTGACGACCGGGGCCGTATGGACCTCGGCGCGCTGGAGGACCTGCTGCGGACCGGCCGGGTGGGCACGGTGGTCGTCACCGCGGGCACCACCGGGCTCGGGGCCGTCGACCCGATCCACGACGCCGTACCCCTCGCGCGGCGCCACGGCGTCCGCGTCCACGTGGACGCCGCGTACGGCGGCTTCTTCACCCTGCTCGCAGGCGCCGGCGGTGACGCGGGGCTGCCGCCCGAGCCGTGGCGGGCGATCGCCGGGTGCGACTCGGTCGTCGTCGACCCGCACAAGCACGGACTTCAGCCCTACGGCTGCGGTGCCGTCCTCTTCCGCGACCCGGAGGTGGGACGCTTCTACCTGCACGACTCCCCGTACACCTACTTCACCTCCGCCGAACTGCACCTCGGCGAGATCAGCCTGGAGTGCTCGCGCGCCGGCGCCTCGGCGGCCGCCCTGTGGCTCACGTTCCGGCTGCTCCCGCCCACGCCCGACGGCCTGGGCGGCGTCCTCGCGGCCGGCCGCCGGGCCGCACTGAGCTGGGCGGACCTGATCGACGACTCCGAGATCCTGGAGCTGTACCAGCGGCCCGAGTTGGACATCGTCACCTACTTCCCGGCGGTGGAGCCCGCCACGCTGAGCGCCGTCGACGCCGCCTCCGCGCGCATCCTCGACGACGGCATGAACGGCCCCGATCCCGTGTTCCTGAGCACGCTGAGGGCCGGCCGCGAGGCGTTCACGGCCCGCCACCCGAAGGTCACGGCGGACGCCGACGGCGCCCGTGTCCTGCGCAGCGTCCTGATGAAGCCGGAGTCCGAGCACCACGTGGATCACGTCCACGCCCGGGTGGAGCGGCTCGCCCGGTCGCGGTGACCGCCCGGAGCGGCCGCGACGGGCCCGTGCCCGGTGCGGAGCGCGGGCCCTCCCGCCCTCGCCTGGTCAGGGTCGCCGGGTGGTGCGACGCTGGGGAGGTGAGGTGTCCGACGAGGGGGTTCCGGGAGGGCCGATGGGACGTGACGTCCCGGCGCTGGTCTTCACCCGCGAGGACCGCCGCCGGTACCGGATCAAGATGCAGCAGTGCCTCGACGCGTTCGCGCAGATGCTGCGCGAGTCACGGTTCGAGTCCGAGCGGCCCCAGGTGGGGCTGGAGATCGAGCTGAACCTGGGCGACGACGGGGCGGAGCCCGCGATGCGCAACAGCGACGTGCTGGAGGCGATCGCGGACCCCGCCTGGGCGACGGAGCTGGGCCGGTTCAACCTCGAGATCAACATCCCGCCCCGCCGGCTGACCGAGGGTGGCCCGGACGCCTGGGAGTCCGAGATCCGCGCCGCGCTGAACCACGCGGAGGAGCGTGCCGGTTCGGTGGGCGCGCATCTGATCATGATCGGCATCCTGCCCACCCTGCGGCAGGAGGACGTCGGCGAGGCGGCGCTGTCGGAGAACCCGCGCTACCGGCTGCTCAACGACCAGGTCTTCGCGGCCCGGGGCGAGGACCTGCACATCGAGGTGGACGGCGTGGACCGGCTGCGGACCTACGCCGACACGATCACTCCCGAGGCCGCGTGCACCAGTACCCAGTTCCACCTTCAGGTCTCCCCGGAGGAGTTCGCCGGCTACTGGAACGCGGCGCAGGCGATCGCCGGGGTCCAGGTCGCGCTGGCGGCCAATTCTCCGTTCCTGTTCGGCAAGGAGCTGTGGCACGAGACCCGTATCCCGCTGTTCGAGCAGGCCACCGACACCCGCCCGGAGGAGATCAAGGTGCAGGGGGTACGGCCCCGGGTGTGGTTCGGCGAGCGGTGGATCAACAGCGTCTTCGACCTCTTCGAGGAGAACCTGCGCTACTTCCCGGCGCTGCTGCCGCTGTGCGACGAGCAGGACCCCGCGGAGACACTGGACCGCGGCGACATCCCGGAGCTGGCCGAGCTCACCCTGCACAACGGCACCATCTACCGCTGGAACCGCCCCGTCTACGCCATCGACCGCGACAAGCCGCACGTGCGGGTGGAGAACCGGGTGCTGCCCGCCGGCCCGACCGTCGCCGACACGCTCGCCAACGGCGCCTTCTACTACGGGCTCACCCGCGCCCTGGTGGAGGAGGACCGGCCGGTGTGGTCGCGCATGTCCTTCTCGGCCGCCGAGGAGAACCTGCACACGGCGGCGCGGCACGGCATGGAGGCACGGCTGTACTGGCCCGGGATGGGTGAGGTGCCGGTGCCCGAACTCGTGCTGCGGCGGCTGCTGCCGCTGGCCCACCGGGGGCTGGAGCAGTCCGGCATGGACGACGCCTGGCGCGAGCCGCTGCTCGGCATCATCGAGCAGCGATGCGTCACCGGCCGCAACGGTGCGATCTGGCAGAAGGAGATGTTCCACCACATCGACTCCACCACCCACTGCGGCCGGCACGAGGCGCTGCGGCGTATGACGCAGCAGTACGTCGACTACATGCACCTCAACGCCCCAGGCCATACGTGGCCGGTCGACTGACGGGGCCGTCCGGGTATGTAATTGCGTTGCCGTGCAAGTATGGTGGAGGTCCGCCGTCGGCACCGAGGAGGTGAGAGACATGGACTCCAGTAGTAGTCCGGGCCGTCCCCGGCCCCGCGTTCCCGTGTCCCCCAGCTCCTCGGGCATCCGGTAGCCGCGGCCCCGCGCCGCCGGCGGCTGCCGTGCCCTCTTCCTGCCCCGCTCCCACGGGGCGAGGGGAGGTTCCATGGCGAACCCGACCACGTTCGATGCCGGTCGCCGGCCGGCGACCGGCGCCGACCGCGACTCCGGCGGCCCCACCCGGATCGCCTCCCGCGCCGTCTCCGGCATCGGCTTCCTCGGCGGCGTCATCCCGTATGAGGGGGGCGGTGCTCGTGGCACCGGCCGCGGGGTGTCCGCGACCGGGCCGCGGGTGCGGCGTGACAGCGGTGGGCCCACGGCCCTGCGGGCCACCGTCCGGCCGGCCGGGGACCCGGCGTGCGGACTGAAGCGGCTCGTCGCACGGACGGCCCTGGAGTCCGGTGTCCGGGACCTGCGCCGGGATCCGGACGACGGGCCCCTCGGCACGGAGCGGAAGGCGGTGGCGGCATGAGCGATCTCGACGTGCTGCGCGCCCGCCGCGCCGTCCGCCGGGCGGCCCGGCAACTGGCCGAGGACGCCCCTCAGCTCGCCCGCGGCTCCGCGGCCGCGTACCGGGCCGGCCTCGCCGTGCGCGCCGCCGCACTGCACAGGGCGACGCTGGCCGCCTGGTCCTCCGGCATACCCGAGGACGTCATCGCGGCCGACGGGCACCTGCCGCGGGCCGTGGTGCGCCGCTGGATCGCGGCCGGATACCCGTCGCGACGCCCGTGCGACAGCCACAGGTGACCCTCAACGCCGGTGCCCGCGCGGGCAGTCGGAGCGACTGACGCCGACCCGCCCCCGAACACCACGACAGGACCGCCCTGATGAGCAGCAACGCGGCCAAACAACACGCAACGGCCCGGACAGATACGGGCGGATGACGCCCGGCGCCCTGTACGCGAGCCGGATGGCGTCCGCCGCGACACGTGAATCACCGTGGACCGGGGGCGGATCCCGCGCCTCGGTCGTCACGCTGTCCGAGGAGCGCCTGTATCCGGCGAGCCTCGTCCGGTAGACGTGGAACAGCTCCGCCCGTTTCCGTCCGCATCCTACCCGGTGGTGATCATGGAATCTCAACTCGCCCTGCCCGCGCCCGCCCTCGGTCTCCCACAACACAAGCGCCCCTGGCGCGGCGCCCCGGCCGCGGGGGCCGCCGGGTGACCGGCGACGGACCGGGCCCCGGCTACCGGCCCCCGGACAGCGCCGGCCGCATCCGCGCCGTCCTCGACGTCACCGATCACGAAGTCCTGCCCGCCGACCACCCGTTGTGGGACTGCCAGCACGCGCTCCTGACCCCGCGCCTCGCCGCCGGCGGCGCGCGCACCCGGATCGCCTTCGACCCGCTGACCGTGTCGCACGACGGGAACCGTTGAACACCCGAGAGGCGTCCCTGCGTAATGACGTGTGGGCGTGGGCAGCCTCGTCTGTGAAAAAAACGGTGCGGGGTTGTGAGCGTGTGGTGCGCCGAACCCGCGACGGTTCGTCAGATCCATGCTCGGCGTGGGGACTTGACCGTATAAATCGTAGATATCCCGCAATCCGCCTTATGTAGCGAACACATAACGGTTAACGCCCCGGCTGCGGGAAGGCAACACCCCGCATATCAGGACGCGGCCAAGTGGCGAACGGGGCCTGGCACTTGCTCTCGCGGAGTTGCGGAGGGTGCCCTAAGTCAGTGATAGCATCCCCGCGTCTGTGACCTTGGTCCACTCGGCTCGGGCACTGCATTGAGGTCGGCCTGTTCTCAACGCAACAGCGGTCGGGTCGCTCCGAGCGGTTGTGCCGCGGACTCCCACGAGGCGCCACCCACCGACGGCTGCAGGCTAAACGCCAGGAAAGGTTTCCATGATTCGAGACGCACTTGTATGGTGCCTGGTTGCCGCGGTGGTGCTCGCCGTCGCCGCGACCCTGGTGCTCTATCGTCGAAATAGTGCCATCACGACGAAAAAGAGCCAGGCCGAGGCTGCCTACACACAGAAGTTGAGCGAGGCCGAGGGGCAACTTGCCACGGTGTGGCATGAATTGCAGCGTCACAAGGCCGAGCACGACCAGACCATCCAAGAAGCCGAAGAGGGGGCCGAGGAGAGCACCAAGGCCGTTCTCAAGGGTTCGGCACGCTTTCTGCAGAGCCTTGCGGCCGAGCAGTTGGCACTCCTTGAGGAAATTCAGCGGAAGTACGGCGGCCACGCCGTACTGGCGGATCTGCTGGAAGTGAACCATGCCAATGCGCAAATGGCGCGGAAGGCTCAGGGTATTGCGGTGATGTGCGGTGCGCCGCTGGGTCGCCGCAGTAAGCCCGCCAGTGTTTATGACGTGGTGCGCAGTGCGCAGGGACAGATTCGCAACTTCCGCCGCGTCGAAATCATGCAGCAGACCGGTTTCGCGTTGAAGGCGTCGGCCGTTTCCCCGGTCGCTCTCGCCGTCGCGGAACTCCTCGACAACGCCGCCAGTTTCTCCCAGCAGGGTTCGCCGATCGAGGTGACCTTCCAGCGGGTGCAGAAGAACCTGTGCATCGTCATCGACGACGCCGGTGTCGGCATGAACGACGAGGACCGGCAGAAGGCGTCCACCCTGCTGTCCGGCGAGTTCCGCCCCCGGCTGTCCCAGCTGGGCAACCAGCCGAAGTTCGGCTTCCCCGTCATCGGCCTGCTCGCCCAGCAGTACGGGTTCCGGGTGGACGTCACCGGCATCTCCCGCTACGGCGGCGTCCGGGCGGTCGTCCTGCTGCCGGAGGAGCTGTGGACCGAGGAGGAGACCACGCCGACCGAACCCACCCAGGTGCCCCAGGTCAGCCCGATCCGCAGCGCGACGGGCCGGTCCGAGTCCGGTCCGCGCACCGCGCACGGTCTGCCCAAGCGGGGGTCGCGCCAGGTGCCCATCGCCAGTGTTCCCGACGCCGCTCCCGACAGCGACGACTCGGGACAGTCCGTCGCACCGCCGGACGAGGCCGGCCGCGCCGGCCGAAGCCTGGGAGCCTTCCAGCGCGGCACGCTCTCGGGCCGGAACCTCTCCGCGGCTCCGTTCGAAGGGTCCGATAACGCATGACCAACGACCTGTCGTGGATGCTCGAGGACATCGTGAGCAACGTGCCGAAGGCGCGGCACGCTGTTCTGCTGTCCGCAGACGGTCTCCCCCGCGGTGCGACCGACGGCATGTCGGAGAAGGACGTGCGGACCATATCCGCCGCCATGGCGGGGATGCAGGCGCTGAGCCGGGCGACCTCCCACTTCGCCGGTCCCGGCGAGGACAGGCAGTGGAACCAGACGATCATCGAGTTCTCCCATGGCTGGATCTTCCTGATCGGGGCGGGGCAGGGTGCCTACCTCGCCGCGGCCGCGGCGCCCGACGTCGACATGCAGCAGATCTCCTTCCGCATGCATAGGCTCGTCGCCCGGCTCGGCAACAACCTCACCTCGCCCCCCAGGGTCAACGCGGAGGCCGCGGCCGAGCGTTCCGACCGCACCGGGGGCCAGTTGGGCGGCATGCGGGGAACCGGCGTCCCGATCGCCGACCTCGACGAGGCGGTCGCCGAGGTGCGGGGCGCCCGCCACGCGGTGCTGCTGGGCGCCGACGGTCTGCCCCGCGGTGCCACCACGGGAATGAGCCAGGACCTGGCGGACACGATCTCGGCGGCGATGACGGGCATCCACGCCTACAGCCGCGCCACCTCGCAGTTCGCCGGTGTGCACGAACACGCCAGGTGGCGGCAGACGGTCATCGAGTTCCAGCACGGCTGGATCTTCCTGATCTCGGCCGGTCAGCGCGCCTTCCTGGCCGCGGCGGCCGACCACGACGCCGACATCGAGGAGTTCACGACCCGGCTGCACCAGGTGGTGCCCCGGCTGAGCGCGCATCTGTCACCACAAGGGGCGGTGAACAGCAAGTGAACGATGAGCCCGATCTCGAGCTGACCTCGGCATTAGTGCCACTGTTCGTGGTCACGAACGGGCGTTCCCTGCCCCCGGACCACGCCTACGAGCGCACGACCCTGGTGTCCGCGGAGGACGGTGCATCCGCCGCCGGCCTCATGCTTTCCCCGGAGGCCGGCCAGGTTCTGGAGATGGTCACGGACGGCTTTCTGTCCGTCGCCGAAGTGGCCGGCCATACGCACCTGCCGCTGGGGATCGTCCGGATTCTTCTGGCGGAGTTGGAAGAGGGCGGCCTCGTCATCACGAGGAAGCCCGTCCCCCGCGCCGAACGTGTCGATCGAGAAATCCTCAGCGCGGTACTCGATGGCCTCAAAGCCCGATTCGGAGCGTGATACGTGTACCTGGATTCAGCGGTGTCCACCGCGGTCAAGATCCTTGTGGTGGGCCACTTCGGAGTCGGGAAGACCACGTGCATCGGAAGTATCTCCGAGATCGAGCCTTTGCGGACCGAAGAGGAGATCACCGAAGCGAGTGTCGGATTTGACGACCTGTCGGGAACTCCGGACAAGACGACCACGACGGTCGCCATGGACTTCGGCCGCCTGACCATCAGCGACGAGGTGGTGCTCTACCTCTTCGGAACGCCCGGTCAGGAACGGTTCAAGGAGATGTGGGAAGAGCTGTCCCGGGGCGCGCTCGGCGCCCTGGTGCTGGTCGACCCCGAGCGGCTCTCCGAGTCCTTCCCGGTCCTCGACCTGGTCGAGCGCTTCGGCCTGACCTACGCCATCGGCGTCAACCGCTTCGAAGGCACCACCGACTACCCGCTCATGGAGGTGCGCGAGGCCCTGAACCTGTCCGCGGAGACCCCCGTCGTCGCCTGTGACGTACGGGACCAGAACTCGGCGGCGCAGGCTCTCATCACCCTCGTGCACCACCTCCTGTCCCTCATTTCTTAGGAGCCACCCACCCATGCAGCAGCGTCCCGGCATACAGGGGCCACCTCCCGGCTGCCCCGCCCACGCCAATGTCCCGGTCTACGGCCCTCAGTTCGGCTCCGATCCCGACAGCCACTACGAGTACCTGCGCACCCTCGGCCCGAGCGCGCCGGTCGACGTCGCCCCGGACGTCCAGGTCGAGCTGGTCACCAGCTACGACGCCGCTCTGTACATCCTCCAGAACCCCGCCTCGTTCGTCCGGGACTCCCGGCGGTGGAACGCGCTGAACCAGGGACGTGTCCCCGAGGACAGCCCGGCGCTGCCGATGATGGGGTACCGGCCCAACGCGCTGTTCAGTGACGGCGCGGCGCACGCCCGGCTGCGCCAGGCGGTCACGGACAGTCTGGCCAGCGTCAACGAGCTCCAACTGGTGCGGCAGACCCAGCAGTCCGCCGACTACCTGATCAGCCGGTTCAGCACCGACCGCCTGGGCCAGGCCGAGTTGATGGCCGACTACGCCCAGCCGCTGCCGCTGCTGGTCTTCAGCGACCTGTTCGGGTGCCCGCCGGAGATCGGCGACCGCGTCATCGTCGGCATCAGCGGCATCTTCGACGGCACCCCCAACGCCGACCAGGTACTGGGCGAGGCGCTCGGAGAGCTGATCGCCCTCAAGCGGCGCCGCCCCGGACAGGACCTGACCACCCGTCTGATGGAGCACGCGGCGGGGCTCACCGACGAGGAGGTGCTGCACCAGCTGGTGACGCTGCTCTCCGGAGGCACCGCTCCCCTGGCGGCGGCCATCGGCACGAGCAGCGCGCTGATCCTCGACGAGGGGTGGCAGGCCGGCCTGCCGATCGAGGACGCCGTCACGCAGGTCCTGTGGAACTACGCGCCGATCGCCAACTACGCGGCCCACTATCCGACCCACGACGTGGACTTGGGCGGTAGAACGCTCAAGGCCAACGACCCGGTCCTCATCTCCTTCGCGGCGGCCAACACCGATCCCCGGCTGGCCGAGCACCGTGAGCAGCTCAGCGCGAAGGCGCATCTGGCCTTCGGGGCCGGCCCGCACGCCTGTCCGGCCAAGGACCCCGCGTTCATGATCGCCGTCACCGCCGTCGAGTCCCTCCTCAACCGGCTGCCCGACGTCGAAGTCCGTGTGCCGTTCAAGGACTTGAGCTGGGTTCCGGCCCCGTGGAGCCGTTCGCTGGTGACGCTCCCGGTCCGGTTCACGCCACGGGTCGTGGCGCCGGTGCCCGCGCAGACGCAGCAGGCGGCCGCCCCCGCCGCCCCGATGGCCGCCGCCGCGGCGCCCAGGCCTGCGACGACGTCCGCGGCCAAGCCCAAGGCGGGCATGTTCAGCCGCTTCCTGGCATGGACCCGAGGGGAGTGACGAAGGCAACCCCAACGCGCATAGTCATCTCGTATGTTTAAGCCACCGTTGGGGTATGCATGGCGGCTGATACCTAGAAAGGAGCCGTCGTGGAGACAGCGGTAACTCCGCCCCCCGACAGACGATTTGCGGTCTCGCTCTTCTCTCGTCTACGGACAGCGAAGGGCCAGGCCAACCCCTTTCCGATCTACGCGGAGCTTCGGTCGAGGGGCGGAGTCATCGCAGCGCCCTGGGGAGGTCATCTCGTCACTCGCTTCGATCTGTGCGATCAGATCCTGCGCAACCGTGAGTGGCTGGAGCCCGACGCCCGCTGGCGAGAACAGCAGGGGGACGGCACCCGGTGGACCGCCCCCTCCTCTCGTGAGATGAGCAGGACGCTGCCCGCCCTCAATCCCCCCGAACACACCTGGGTGCGCCGGTCGGCCGGCATGTTCGACCGCACCTCCATGGAGGAGATGCGTGGCACGGTCGGCCGTATCACGGGTCGGCTCATGGACTCCCTCTCCGTTCGACTGCGCGACGGGGAGGCCGATTTCAACGCCCTGGTCAGCGAGGAACTGCCGGTCGCCACCATCGGGCACTGGCTGGGCCTGCCGAGCGCCGACTTCCCCCGGCTGCGCGAGCTGACACACGACCAGGTCTTCACCCAGGAGTTGCTGCCCTCGGCCAGTCAACTGGCGCTGTCCGACGCGGCCACGGCCGAGCTGCGCGCCTACTTCCTGGACCTGGTGCGCGAGCGGCGAGCCCACCCGGGCGACGACCCCGTATCGCGCTGGATCACCCTCTGGGACGCCATGGAGAGCGACCAGGACAAGGCGGACGAGGCCGTCTACTTCCTGGCGCTGTTCGTGCTGCTGGCGGCCCTGGAGACGACGTCCACCCTGTTGTCGACCATGACCCTGCTGCTCCTAGAACACCCCCGGCAGTGGAACCGGCTCACCATCCACCCCGACCTCGCGCCGGCCGCCGTGGAGGAGTCGTTGCGCTACGACCCGCCCACCCATGTGATCAGCCGCGTCTCCTCCAGGGACACCGAGGTGGGCGGTGTCGAGGTGCGCAAGGACGAGATGGTCCACCTCATGGTGGGAGCGGCCAACCGCGACCCCGCCAAGCACGAGGACCCCGAGCTGTTCAACCTGCACCGCAAACCGGCGCACCTGGCCTTCAGCGGCGGCATTCACTACTGCCTCGGCGCGCCCCTGGCCCGGCTGGAGGCCCAGACCCTCCTGCACCACCTGGTCAGGCGCTTCCCGCGGCTCACCCTCGTACGCCGCCCGACGTGGGCGCCGCGCGTGGCCTTCCGGCGCCCGCTGAATCTGGATGTCGCTCTCATATGATCGAAATGACCAATGCCTTCGACACCTTTCCCTACAAGGCGATACACGTCGAGCAGGACGGACCTGTCCTCCGGGTCCGGCTCAACCCGTCGGCGCAGGACAGCTCGCTGACGGTCGCGGCTCTCGACGACCTCGTCTCCCTGCTCAACAGCCTCCATGAACGGCCCGACATCCGGGTGCTGCTGCTGTCGGCGGAGGGCGACGACTTCTGCCTCGGCGCCGACCGCGACGAGTTCCAGGCGGCACTGGCGGAAGACCCCACCGGCGGCGCCATGCGCCGCATCGTGGACAAGGCCTACCGCGTGTGCGACGCCCTGGAGAACTCGCACGCGGTGACCATCGCCAGACTCCACGGCAGGGTCGTGGGCGCCGGCCTGGCGCTCGCCTCCTTCTGCGACCTGCGCGCGGGGGCGGACACCTGCCGGTTCCGCATGCCGGAGATCGCCCTCGGTCTGCCCCCCGCCTGGGGAGGCGCCATGGGCCGCCTGGTCGCCGAGGGCGGATCCGCCAGGATCCGCGAACTCATGCTCACCTGCGAACCGTTCGACGCGGCGACCGCCCACCGGCTCGGTCTTCTGCACAAGGTCGCGCCCGTGGAGGAGCTGGACGCGGCCGTCGACGCCTGGATCAGGCCCCTCGTCCGGCGCGCACCGGAAGCCCTCACCCTCACCAAGCGCATGCTGGCCGGCTACGCGCGGGCCGACCGCACCGCCGACGTCGCGCTGCTCGACGCCCATCTCCTCACCGCACAGCTCAACCAGGGCCGGGCCGTGGCCCAGCGCTGACCGCACTGCCGTCCGTACGCGCCCGACGCCCCCCTGGCGTCGGGCGCGTACGGCGTTTTCGGCGTCCTGACGACGGCAGGACGACCGGGACGCGGGTAGGCCGGACGGGACGAGGGCAGGCCGGCGGGAACGACGCACGGGGACGCATCCGCCGCTCCCCTGCGGTGGCGGATGCGTCCCCTGGTGCCCGAGCGGCACGGCGTGCTACCGGAGCCGGTCAGGCGGTTCCGGCCTCCGGGGCCGGGCGGGTCAGGACGAGGGCGATGACGACGACGCTGAGGATCGTGAACACGGCGACCAGGGCGACCAACGCGGCCGGGACGCCGCTGACGAAGAACGCCGGGAGGGCCGAGACCACCGACAGGATCCGGGAGGCCGCCACGACACGGGAGCCTGTCCGGTTCAGCGTGCGCCAGGTGTAGACGACCGCGAGCACCGTGATCACACCGAGCACGCCGTCGGCGATGGCGACGGCCGTCGGCGGGCCCTGGGTGTCCGCGTCGGGATCCGGGAGCGTGAAGAAGTTGGTCATGTCGAGCAGGCCCAGGAGGCCCGCGAGGACGAGGCCCACCTTGTTCTTGCGGGTGAGGCCGGGGACGGTTTCCGTGCGGCTGGTCTGGCTCATCTGGGCTCCTGTGTCCGGGAGTCGGGGACGCCGGTGCGGCGACCCCGTGCGGTGAGCATGCGGCAGCTCCGGTCCGGACCGCATCGGTGGAGCGTCCCCGGCGGCAGGGAGGTTTTCCCGTACGTCCCGGGACAAGAGCCTCCCCGCCGGGAACCGGTCTCCGCCATCATCGGGACATGACCTCCGCGGCCCGTCCCATCCGGGTGCTCATCGCCGACGACCATCCCGTGGTGCGGCGCGGGATGAGCGCGCTGCTGACCTCGCTGGCCGGGGTGGACGTGGTGGCGGAGGCTGCCACGGGCGAGGAGGCGCTGCGCGAGGCGCAGTTGAGCCGTCCCGACGTGGTGGTGATGGACATCCGGATGCCGGCGATGGACGGGGTGGAGGCCACCCGGCGGCTGACCGCGCTGCTGCCGGACGTCGCGGTGCTCGTCGTCACCATGTACGAGGACGACGAGACGGTGCTGTCGGCGCTGCGTGCCGGGGCCCGCGGCTATCTCCTCAAGGGGGCCCAGCAGGAGGAGATCCTGACCACCATCCGGTCCGTGGCGACCGGTCAGTTCGTCATCGCGCCGGGTGTGGCGGCCCGTCTGCTCGGCCAGGTCGGACCGCCGCGGCCGGCCGACCCCTTCCCCGAACTGACCGCCCGGGAACGCGAGATCCTCGACCGGGTGGCACGCGGCCACGGCAACGTCCGTGTCGCGGCCGAGCTGGAACTGGCCGTCAAGACCGTCGCGAACCACCTGTCCGCCATCTTCGCCAAACTGGGGGTGAGCGGCCGGACCGAGGCCATCCTGCTCGCCCGCGAGCGGGGACTGGGCGACGACGCGTCAGGCCCCGCCTCATGACCGAGCGCCTGCGGACCGCTCTGCGGTGTGCGGCCCTCGCGCCGGTCGCCGGTGCGTCGGTCGCGTCCCAGTGGTGGACACCGCCGTCCGCCTCCAGGCGGTGGGTCCTGTGGGCCGTCATCGTCGGCCTCGGCCTGACGGCGTCTTACGCCCTGGTCACCGCCCGGCGCGGGGCCTCGGCCGCCTCCCGGCTGCTCGGCCTGTCCGCGGCGGCGCTGCTGAGCGCACCGCTCCTGGCCGCGGCCGGTGTCCCGGAACTCGCCGTCGTACCGGTGGTGCTGGCCTCGACGGTCACCCTGCCGCTGGCCGCCCTCCGCGTCGTCGAGGTGCGGCCGGTGTCGCGGGCGCTGCGCTGGGCGGAGGCTTCGGTCGCCGTCTGCGGGGCGGGCTGCGCGGCCGCGTCCGTGACGGGCGGCGAGCCGGCGCTGATCGCGGCCGGGGTGGCCTCCGGGACCGCGATGTGCGCCGGCACCTGGGTGCTGTTCGAGCTCACCTCCGGCGACGACCGGCGCCGCGTGCTGTGGCTGGTGCTGGGTGCCGCCGCGACGACGCTGGCCGGGATGCTGCTGTTCGCGGTGGACAACTCCCTCACGCCGGGCTTCCCGGCCGGCGTGGTGGCGGTCGGCGCGGTGTCCCTGCTGCTGCCGGGCTCCATCACGGTGGCGCTGGTCGCGCCGCGCGCGGTGGACGTACGGGTGGTGATGCGCGGCGCCGCCGTCCTCATCGTCATGCTCGCGCTGAGTGCCGCGGTGTACGAGGGTGTCGCCGCCGTGTGGGAACTGGCGGTGGGCGCCCGGCCGGGCAAGGGCGTACCGCCCCTGCTGGCGGCCGGGATCGCCGCCGGGTACCAGCCGGTCCGGCGTCATGTCGAGGCGGTGATGGACGAGATGCTGTTCGGCCGCTCGGCCGACCCGGTGGAGACGCTCACCCGGCTCGGCACGGACCTGACCGCCGGCGCCCCGCCTCCGCTGTGGCTGCACACCCTGCGCACCACGCTCGGTGTGCCCGGCATCGAGCTTCGCCAGGAGGACACCGTGGTCGCCACCGCGGGCACCGTCGACGCGGACCACGTCCAGGTCACCGCCCTGCGCGCGGACGGTGAGAAGGTGGGCGATCTCGTGGTCGGTCTGCCGCCGGGACATCTGCGGCTGCCCCGCGCGGCCGCCGCGGTGGTCGACCTGGTCGCGGCGCCGCTCGCGCAGGCCCTGCACGCGGCCCGGCTCAGCGAGCAACTGCGCCTGTCCAGGGGCCGTACGGTGACCGCGCTGGAGGAGGAGAGGCGGCGCATGCGCCGCGATCTGCACGACGGGCTGGGCCCCGCCCTGACCGGCATCGCCTACACGGCGGACGCGGTCGTCAACCTCATCGCCACCGACCGCGAGCACGCGGTCGGCACGCTGCGCGCGCTGCGCGCCGACGTGGGCGACACGATCACCGAGATCCGCCGGATCGTCTACGGGCTGCGCCCGCGCGCCCTCGACGAACTCGGCCTCGTCGAGGCCATCCGCCAGCGCACCGACCCGCTGCGGGTCGCCGACGGCCGCCCCCTCACGGTGACGGTCGACGCCCCGGAGCAGTTGCCGCAGCTGCCCGCGGCCGTCGAGGTCGCCGCCTACCGGGTGGCGGTGGAAGCCGTCACCAACATCGCCCGGCACGCCGCCGTCACCGTCGCCACGCTCACCCTGGAACTGCGCGCCGGCACCCACCTGCGGGTGACGGTCGCCGACTCCGGCCGCTGCACCGAGCCGTGGACACCCGGCGTCGGCATCCAGTCCATGCACGAGCGCGTCGAGCAGATCGGCGGCACCCTGACCGTCCACACCACGCCCGAGGGTGCCACGATCACCGCCGAACTGCCGCTGGCCATCCCGGAGTGACGCCGTGCGCCGCGCACGGCACACCCGTCGTCCCCGGCCGCCGCAGCGAGAACACCGTCGCCGCTTCACACCTCTGGCCCCGGGGACTTACCGAACGGTATACAAGCCCAGTCGAACGTGCGACGGCGGCGCCCCGGTGCCGGCGATGTGCGATGTCCCGGTCCAGGGGGGAGAACTGATGGCTCGTCAGGAACGTTCGGGTGCGGCGGTGGCGAGACGCCGGCGGTGGCCGGCCGCGGTGGGGGCGGCGCTCGGCGGATGCGCCCTCGTCGCCGCTTCCACGGCGCCCGCCTCGGCGCACGGTGCCGGGTCCGGCGCGGGGTCCGGCCGCGCCGCGCACTACGTGTCGCTCGGGGACTCGTACACCTCCGGTCCCGGAATCCCACGGCAGGTCGATGCCGACTGCGGCCGTTCGGACAGCAATTACCCGTCGCTCGTCGCGGCCGAGCGGAAGGCCGCCTCCTTCGAGGACGTGAGCTGCGCCGGGGCGACGACCGAGGAGATGTGGAAGCCTCAGGGATCCAACGGCGCCCAGCTCAACGCCCTGCGCAAGGACACGGACCTGGTGACGGTCCAGATCGGCGGCAACGACGTCGGGTTCGGCTCCATCATCGCCACCTGCGCCCAACTCGGCTCCCAGCAGCCGACCGGGGACCCCTGCCGGCGTCACTACGCCTCGTCCGGCATCGACCGGCTGACGCTCGACATCGCGCGCACGGCGCCGAAGGTGGACCGCGTGCTGCGGGCCGTGCACGCCCGGGCGCCGCACGCCCGGGTGCTCGTCGTCGGCTACCCGGACCTGCTGCCCGACGACGGCAGCGGCTGCTTCCCCGCGGTGCCGTTCGCCTCCCAGGACTTCCCCTATCTGCGGGACACCGAGAAGCGGCTGAACACGATGCTCCGCCTGGTGGCCGCGTGGAACCACGCGGAGTACGTCGACACCTACCGGCCCACGGTCGGCCACGACATGTGCAAGGCCCCGGCGGACCGCTGGATCGAGCCCTTGCAGCCGGCCTCGCCAGCGGCCCCGGCCCACCCCAACGCCAAGGGCGAGGAGGCCATGGCACGCGCGGTGCTGGAAGTGCTGGACAAGCGGCACGGGCGAGGCTGAGCCCCGGCCGGCGGGCGTGCGGCGGGCCCCGGCCGGGTGCCCGCCGCGTGCCGCCGCCGGCGCGGTCGCCGGGCCCGCGCGGAACGTCACAGGCGCGGAGTGTCGAACCAGTCCCTCGTGTCGGGCCCCGTGGCCAGGAACAGCAGGACGGCGCCCAGCACGGCCCCGGCGCCCCACGCCGTGTGGTGCGCCAGAGCGCCGACGACCGCGGCGCCGGTCATCAGCCAGCCGGCGACGACCGCGCCGGCGCGGACGCCGTTGCCGCCCTTCGCGGTCTTCAGCGCGACGACGAGCGACAGCACGGCCAGCACGGCGAGGGGAAGGGCTTCGAGGAACAGCAGGCCCATGATCAGCTCGCCGAAGGCACCGCTCCTGACCGTGGCACCGGCCACCGCGAACCGCAGGGCCAGGGTGCCGCTGACCGGAGCCACGAGGAAGAGTATGACGCGGACGGCCCTGACGGCGGTCGGCATGTGGGGCATGGCGGGCATCGTGGCGGGCCCCGGCTCGGCGGTCAACGACCCGGTGCGCCAGGTGCGCAGACGTGATCTCGCCGAGCCCGGTCCGCAACCGCGTCAGACCGGTTCGGTCAGGCGGCGGGCGGTCTGGGCCGCGCGCTGGGACGCGCGGTGCCGTCGGCCGCGGCGGGTCGGGCCCCAGGGTTTCAGCACGGAGATCACCGTCATGAAGACGTATGCGGTCAGGGAGACGATCGGGCCCATCAGGACTCCGCGGGAGCTGGGCAGCGGCTGGCCCGCGGCGACGTCCCGGACCGCCGAGTCCAGCCCGGGGCGCAGCACGAGGATCGTGGCGGCGGTCGTGGCCAGGGTCAGCCAGAACTTCGTGTAGACCCACCGGTGCCGTGCCAGCCCCCACGGGGTACCCAGGGACAGCACCAGACCGCTGAACAGAGTGAGGAAGGCGACGGGAAGCAGGAGCCAGTCGGCGAAGAGTTTCATCGCGCGGACCGAGGTCTCCACGGTCACCGCGGACTGCGTGGTGACAGCGGCGGTCCCGAGGGCGAGCAGTCCGAGGGAGAGGCCGAGCCAAGCGGCGGAGGCGACCACATGGACCACGAGGAAGGCACGGCGTGCGGGGCGGCTTGTTCTCACCCGCCACACGGTGCCGGACGGTGGCGCGGCCGGCGTCCGACGAGGGGAGTAACCCGATGTACCGGCCTCGGCGTACGCGGCCGGGCCTCCTCCGTCCGGGTGCGCGTGGGCCACGGCGCCGGCCGCGCGGCTCGCCCGCCGCTCACGCTGGGGACAGCGACCCCACCGGGCCGGCACCCCCTGATCAAGGAGAGCGACATGCCCATCGATACCGTCGAGCGATTCCTGGCCGCCCTCGACCCGCACCACCGGGAGCACGTCCAGGGCCTGTCACGCGAGGAACAGGAGAGCCTCGCCGCCGCCTGGGAGACGGAGCTCCAGCAGGACACCGACCTCGACACCCTGAGCGAGCTGTCGCCGCCCGCGGCCGAGTGCGAAGCGGCGGCACGCGTGGCCAGGAAGCTCCTCGAACACTGAACGAGGGCTCGGACCCGGCGGCCGGGCTCCGTCTCCGGCCGCCAGGGCACGCCCGTACGCACTCCGGGTCCGTGCCGCGGGAGTACGCGGCCACCGACGCCGTACTCCCCCCGTCGTACGGTGCGCCGCTCAGCCCGCGGCTGTCATCGGGCCCGGGTCACCGGCCGACCAGTTGGGTCTCGGCGGCGTCCAGGCCCGCCGCCGGGACGGGCGCGGGGCGGCGGGCGGTGTCGCTGACCTTGAGCAGAAGGGCGACGAGCAGCCAGTTGGCGACCATCGCGGAGCCGCCCTGGGCCAGGAACGGCAGGGCCTTTCCGGTGAGCGGGATGAGCCCGGTGACACCGCCGACGACGACGAACACCTGGAGCACCAGCGTGGTCGCCAGACCGGCGGCCAGCAGCTTGCCGAAGGGGTCGGTCACGGTGACCGCCGTGCGCAGGCCGCGTTCGGCGAGCAGCGCGTACAGCAGGATCACGGCCATCACTCCGGCCAGGCCGAGTTCCTCGCCGACCGTGGTGAGGATGAAGTCGCTGCGCCCGGCGAAGCCGATGAGTTCGGGGTGGCCCTGGCCGAGGCCGGAACCGAGCATGCCGCCGGAGCCGAAGCCGAACAGCGCCTGGGCCGCCTGGTCGGAGATCAGACCGGCCGGCCGCTGCTCCGGGGGGAGGTAGATGTCCATGGGGTGCAGCCAGGCGACCACTCGGCCGTGGACGTGCGGTTCGAAGGAGCCCACGACGAAGGCTCCGACGGCGAACATGCCGACGCCGAACGCCACCCAGCTGGTCCGCTCGGTCGCGATGTACAGCATGATCACGAAGGCGCCGAAGAAGATGAGCGAGGTGCCGAGGTCCCGTTCGAGGACCAGGACGAGCAGGCTGACGACCCATACGGCCGCGATCGGGCCGAGCTGCCGCCCTCGCGGCAGGTACATGCCCATGAAGCGTCGTCCGGCCAGGGCCAGGGCGTCCTTGCGGAGCGTCAGGTACCCGGCGAAGAAGAGCACGATCACGATCTTCACGAACTCGCCGGGCTGGAAGGACAGCGGCCCGAGGAAGATCCACCGCTTGGCGCCGTAGACGTCGCCGGGATAGAAGGCCGGGGCCATCAGCAGGACCAGGCCCACGGTGACGGCCAGGTAGGGATAGCGCTGGAGCCGGCGGTGGTCCCTGAGCGCGACCACGACCGCGATGAATCCGAGTACCGCGAGGGCGACCCACATGATCTGCCCGCCGACCGCCGCGGGCGAGCCGTACCGGGCCTGGTAGGCGGTGTCGAGGCGGTGGATCAGGACGATGCCCAGGCCGGTGAGCAGGGTGGCCAGGGGAAGGATCAGCGGGTCGGCGTGGGGGGCGAACCGCCGTACCGCCAGATGGCAGAGCAGCGGGGGCAGGGCCAGAACGGCGACATGGACCACCAGATCGGGCGGCAGGCTGCCCGTGAGGGCGAGGGAGCTTCCGGCGTGGCCGAATCCGCAGATGAGCACGGCTCCCAGCAGCAGCGTCAGTTCCAGATTGCGGCTGACCGGATCGCCGCCCCGACTCGCTGCTCCGACCCGACTGCCCATGACAGTTTCCCCCGTCGCGTTCCGCCGGACCTCCCGTCTGCGGGTCCGGTGACACCCGGCACGACTATACGGTTGCGCAATGATGCAACTAAACGTCGAGGGACACAGGCGCCCGGGTGGGCGGCCCCGGGACCCGCGCGGTCCCGGGTGCCGGTGACCGTCAGGTCCCGGCGGCCGCGGCCACGGCCTGCCGGGCCGCCCGCTCCACCAGGGAGACGCCGTCGCTCATCGACGCGCTGCCGTCGGACAGCACGGCGACGAGGTAGCGGTGTCCGTGCACCGTGATCCGGCCGACGCTGTTGACGTCCCAGAGCCCGGAGGTGGTGCGCTGGAGCCAGCCGTTCTTCAGCTCGTACTGGGCACCGGAGGCCACCGAGACGCCCCACGCCTGGTCGCTCACGACCCGGCTCATCAGCGTCCGGATGTAGGTCCGGGACTCCTTGTTCAGCGGGGAGCCCGTCTTCGACGCCCCGGCGCTGTCGAACACCGACAGCAACAGGCGGACCTGGTCGGAGGCCGTCGTCCGCGTCAGCCCCCACTTGGCGCCGGGACCGCCCTTGGTCGAGGTCAGCCCCAGCCGCTTGTTGGCCGCCTCGAGACCCGGCGCCATGCCGATCTCGCGCCACAGGGCGTTCGCCGCCGTGTTGTCGCTCTTGCGGATCATCGGCTCGGCCAGGGAACGTTCGTGGGCGGTGAGATGCCGGCCCGCGTCCTGGGCCTGAAGCAGCAGCGCCGCGAGAATGTCGACCTTGATGATGCTGGCGGTGTCGTACGGGGCGTCCTCGCCATAGAGCAGCGGCTTCCGGCTCGCGCCGTCGAGGCCGAGCACCGCCGCCGTCACCCGCGCCTTGCTCTGCGGCTGCGGCGCCGCCGGGGCGGCCGCCGCCGCGTGGGCCTGCTCCGCCGGAGCGGGCGCGGCGACCGCGGGTGCCGCGTGCAGCGCGCCGAGGGAGAACAGGGTCGCCACCGAGACCAGGAGGGCACCGGCGCAGGCGCCGGCGCGGCTGCCCCGGCGCCTTGCCGTGGTCGCCGTGGTCGCCGAGGTCTTCGAATGCGGCATGGAACGCGGATGGGACATGGTCGGGCAGGCCTCCGCAATGGGTCGGCAAACGGGGGAAACTGCTGGCGAAGGTAGACAAAATGTGCGCCAGGCGAAGTGGCCGCCGTCACTGCGAACCCATTTCGACCCGAATTGTGAGAAGGCCCACCCCCGACACCCGCCCCCGTCCCCCAGCCCCCGTCACGGACCGGTCACAGCAAGCCGCGCGGCCGTCTCACCGGCGCCGCCGGGACGTCCTGCGCCGGGCCCGGGCCGGGCCGGACGCCGGGCGCGCCACGACCGTCGGGACCACGAGTGCCGCCTGCCTGGCGCGTGGCGGCGCCGCCTGCCCGAGGTCTCGTTCGAGTTCGTCGAGGGCCCTTCGGGCCGCCGCGATCCGGGCGGCGAGGTGGTGCTGGACGTCCGGGGGGTTACCGGCGTCCGCCGTTCCGGCGGGCTCGTCCCTCTCCATCTCCCGGGCCTCCTCCAGGGACGTGATGACCACGCCGATGAGGACGTTGACCAGGACGAAGGAGGCCAGCAGGACGTAGGAGGCGTAGTAGACCAGGCTCCAGCGCGACACCTCCAGGCCGCTGTGGACCGCGTCGCCGATGCCGTCCAGGGTCATCAGCAGGAAGAGGGTCAGCACGGCGCGGCCTATGGAGCCGTAGTGCTCGGGGTCGTGGCGGCCGAAGAAGACCCAGCCGACCATGGCGTACACGTACAGCAGCAGGGCGCCGACCAGGAGGAAGCTCATGGTGCCGGGCAGACTGCGGACCACCGCCACCAGCACGATGCGCACCTGCGGCAGGAAGCGGGCGGTGCGCAGCACGCGCGCCAGCCGCAGCAGCCGCAGCACCGTGGCGTTCTCCCGTACGACGGGCACGAAGGCGCACAGGACGACGACCAGGTCGAAGGAGTTCCACGGGTCCTTCCAGAACTCCCGCGGGCGGTCGGCGTAGGCCAGCATGCGGACGAGGATCTCCACCGTGAAGGCGGCCAGGCAGACGTGTTCGGCCTGCCGTAACCAGTGGTGCCACTGAGCCGCCAGGCCGGAGTACGTCTCCACGCCCAGCAGGGCGGCGTTGAGGAGGATCACCGCGAAGACGCCGAGGGCGAACCAGCGGGCCTCGGTGACGGTCCGGCAGCGGTGTGCCAGTTCTCCGCGTAAGGACCGCGATGCGATGTCGGCGTTCTGATCGTGCTGCTCCGGCATCTGCTGCCCTAGCCCCTTCACACGCGGTGGCAGTCCCGGCCGACCGGGCTGGAAGGACGGGCTGGTTGAGTGATGATCATCCACCAACACGGACGTCCGCGGCACCGTGGACGGCGATACGTTCGCGGACCGCGTACGGCACGTCGGGCGTGCGGTACGCGGTCACCGTGTGCGCTCAGTCCCGGGACCGCGGCCCGGCGGTCACCTTCGGGTGCCGCAGGACGGGCAGAAGGCCGCGCCGTCCGGCAGGTCCTGGTGACAGGAGGAGCAGCTGTCCGTCTGGGCGAGGCGGTGTCCGCAGGCGGGGCAGAAGGTCGCGCCCCTGGTCTCGGCGCGGCACTGCGGGCAGACCAACTGGCGCGGCGTAGTGACGTCGTGGTCCTGGCCGCGATGCTGCCCGGCGTCGTAGGCGCGCTGGGCCACCATGTCGTTCAGGCCCCGCTGCTGGGCCGCCTGGGCCTCCGCCGCGGTGTCCGGGGAGCAGGTGAGGCAGAGTCCGAGGCCCGCGTTCCAGCAGCGGCCGCAGACGTAGGCCGTACAGCGGGGGCAGCGGTCGAAGTGGCCCTGAGCGTTGGCGATGGCACGGGTGAACGCCGCGTCCCGCTGGGTTCCGTAGTTCGCTCCGGCCAGCCCGTCGGCCGCGTCGGAGACACCCCGGGCGGCGCCACCGCCGATGACCGACCAGGCCGCGTTCGCCCCCCGCGACAGCCAGCCCGCCATCTGGCCCGCCCGGAAGGGCTCGAACGGAGAGCGCCAGGTGTCCGAGCAGCGGGAGCAGTAGAACTCGAACTGGAATCCGGCGCCGGTTCCGTGCTGCTGGCACAGGTCGCGGTGATTGTTGTTGAAGTAGATCTCGGTACTCATGGCGCGTTCCCCCCAGGGCCGACCTTGTGACGGTGTTCCGCCCACGCGACGCCCGTCCTCGTCGTGCGGGTTTCCGGAATTCTGCCAGGCGCGCGGGCGCCCCGGCACCCGCTGTCCGGCGACTGGTCCTGGAGCGAAGGGGTACGCGTGTGGTGAACAGATACAGCTGAAGACTCGGGCGGCGCCGGCGCTGCTCGCGGGTTCGGCCCCGTGGACGTCCTGTGCCTGCGCTCGTCGGGCTCTGGCTGGTTCTGCCGGCCTCCGGTCGAAGGGATTCCGGTCATGACTGACGACACCAGCGACTCCGTCCGCGCACAGGCCCGCCCGGCCGACCCGACGCCGGTCGCCTACGCGGATCCGGCCCCGCTGGGCCTGGCGGGGTTGGCGATGACCACCATCCTGCTGTCCCTCATCAACACCAACCTGCTCAAGGAACCCGGCGCGGTCTTCCCGGTGCTCGGGCTCGCCCTGTTCTACGGCGGCCTGGCGCAGTTCGTCGCGGGGCTCTTCGAGTTCCGCCGCGGCAACACCTTCGGCGCGACCATGTTCGGTTCCTTCGGCGCGTTCTGGCTGACGTACTGGTGGCTGGTGCCGCGGGTGGCGGCCGTCGGCGACGCGCACAACGCGCTGGGGCTGTTCCTGCTCGCCTGGGGCATCTTCAGCGCGTACATGGCGGTGGCCGCGCTGCGTACCAGTCTCGCCGTCCTCGCGGTGCTGGTGCTGCTGGCCATCACCTTCGTCCTGCTGGCGATCGGCGAGTTCCAGGGCGGCCCGGCACCGCACGTCGTCACCCGGATCGGCGGCTGGTTCGGCATCGCGTCGGGACTGGCCGCCTGGTACGCCTCGGCGGCCGCGGTGATCAACACCACGCACCGGCGAACCCTGCTGCCCACCTGGCCCCGCTGAGCCGTCCCGGTCCACGGGCACTACACCGCGGTATCGGGGTACCCGCACGAGTGAAGCACTTCTCCACGGAGGCGGTCATGCTCATCCTCGGCGTCATTCTTCTCGTCGTCGGCTTCGTCACCGGCATCTCGATCCTGTGGACCATCGGCATCATCCTCGCCGTGATCGGCGCGGTCCTGTGGCTCCTCGGATCGATGGGCCACGCGGTCGCCGGTCACCGTCACTACTGGTGACCGACCCGCGACAACCGGAGAGGCGGCCCGCGCGGGCCGCCTCTCGGGTCGGTGTCCGGTCGGTGTCCGCCGAGGTGTTCAGCGGGCGTGGCCGGAGCCGCGGCCGGACATCCGCCAGATCCTGATCTCGCGCAGGAGCCCCGGCATCTCCTTGACCAGCACGGCGAGCACCAGCCCGCCCACCAGGGCGGCCTCCACCGCCAGCAGCTGTTTCGCTGTCATCCCGTTCCTCCCTTTCTGTCCTTCCGTCCTTCCGTCCTTCCGTCCCTCTGTCCGGACCCGGTCCTGCCCCTGACGCGACCCGTCATCCGGGCGAGATGTTCGGCATGGCCTTCATGATCGCGTCGTGCTTCTTCCAGTGGATGCCCGTCGACCGCCTGGCATCGGAGGTGCCGTCCCTGTGGTGCCCCGTCTGCCGCTCGTACGGGCCGAAGTTGCCCTGGTGCAGTCCGGTGACGTGCCCGGGGGTGTCGGGCTTCACGTCACGCCTGCCGACTCTGATCGTGCCCATGGTCTGCTCCTCGTCTCCCCCGATGCTCTCCCCCGGTCGCCGGCCCGGCTCACGGGTCGCGAACGGTTCAGCCGTGTTCGGCTCCGTAGGTGGGGGTGTGGGTGGTGGTGAGGGTTTTGCCGTTGCCGAGGTACATGTGGACGCCGCAGGGGAGGCAGGGGTCGAAGCT
>NZ_JBSFJL010000032.1:0-109550 GCF_053598035.1 Streptomyces sp. NPDC001204
ACACATCCAGCACCGCCCCCGCCTCATCGACGGCTGCCTCACCGAAACCGGCCTGGCCATCACCACACCGACCTCAACCCGAAAACCTCAGTAGTCGCCCAGCCGCTGCCACGGGCGCAGCCGCCCGAGCAGATAGCCGGCCGCAAGCGCGGCGGCTGCGGCGATGACGACGCCCACCATCAGGACCACCCCATCCCGATCGCGGACAGCAGCTCCATCCGCTCCGGCGTCAGCTCTGGCGGTGTGAGGAACACCGGCCATCGAGTCGCTGACGCACGCACCGGCCAGCCTGCGGTTAGCGTGCCGTCACGATGCGAGGCGGCAACTCGGCCACATCCAGCCGGGCGGGCCAGCAGGTCTCCAGCCAGCGGCGCTGACACCCAAGGCCACCCCGGTTCTGCACGTCCTGTGCGATGGGTTCGCCCTTGATAATCCGATCCGGTGCAGACGCTGACCGGTACGGAGGTCACGTTGGTGGTGTCCGTGAGCCATCCTCAGAGGGAGTGAGGAGTGGGCCGGGCCCGGCGGCCCGGCGGCCTGGGACGGCGGGGGAGAGGTAGCCGCGGTCCCGTGCTGCTTTGATCCAGTCTTTGATGGTCGGTTCCGGGCGGTTGAACAGGTCAGCTAGGCGGCGATGGAGACCAGGGCCGTTGATGGCTTCACGCAGATAGGCGTGGGCCACGGCGTGCAGGAGTTCACCATCGAGCGGGGGACGCCCTCGCTGTGCTGGCTGTGCGAGTGCGTTCGCGTTCTCCAGGGCTTGGACTGAGGTTCCCCCGCTGCGCGGGAGTGGCTGACTAGCTGGTCAGAGAGGGGTGACGGGGTTTCAGGTTCACTTGTTCGGCCGCTGCCTGGTTGGCGTAGTGCTTCTCCTCGAACTCGATCGGGCTGAGGTAGCCGAGCCGTTTCTGGATGCGGCGGGGGTTGTAGAAGCCGTCGATGTACTCGAAGAGCGCGAGGTTCGCCTCGGCTCTGGTCGCGAAGACGCGGCCGCGGATGCACTCGGTCTTGATCAGCATCCACAGGTTCTCCGCCAGGGCGTTGTCGAACGAGTCGCCGACCGATCCCATGGATGCTTGGATTCCCGCTCTGACCAGGCGTGTTGTGAGCTTGATGGATGTGTATTGGGTGCCGTGGTCGGCGTGGTGGACGAGTTTGCCGGGGGCGACCTCGCGGCTGGCGAGGGCGTATTCCAGCGAGGTGAGGACCAGGTCGGCGTCCGCGTGGGCGGAGGTCTCCCAGGCCACCACCCTGCGGGAGAAGGCGTCCCGGATCGCCGACAGCCACAGTGGCCCCTCCTGGGTGGGGATCATGGTCAGGTCGGTGACCCACAGCCGGTTCGGCGATGATGCGGTGAAGTCGCGTTGCACCAGGTCAGGGGCGAGGTCGGCCTCCGGGTCGCGGCGGGTGAAGCTCTTGCCCTTGCGGGGGCTGATCCCGGCGAGGCCGGCTTCCCGCATGAGCCGTTCGACCCGCTTGCGGCCGACGTGGACGCCTTCTCGCTTGAGGACCGCGTGCACGCGGGGTGAGCCGTAGATCCCGCCGGAGTCCTCGTGGACCTGGCGGATCTGCCCGGTCAGCTCGATGTCCTGGCGGCGCCGCTCACACGGCCGCTTCTCGGCCTGGCACCAGCGGTAGTAAGTAGAGGAGGGGATGTGCAGTTCCCGCAGTACGGGCTCGACCCCCAGGTGCGGGTGCTCGTCGATGAGCGCTCTCACCTGGGCCGGGTCGGGTCGAGCTGAGCGGCGAAAAAAGCCGAGGCCGTCCGCAGGACCTCGTTCGCCCGCTTGAGCTGGGCATTCTCCCTGCGCAGGGCAGCAAGCTCCTCGCGTTCGGCGGTGGTGAGCAGGAAGCCGCCCCGCAGTCCGCCTGAAAAAAGATCACCGGACTCCACCAAACTCGGCAGCTCAAGGTGCTGGATCGCGGGTAAAGATGCCCTCTACGGCGGCGGGCTGGGTGGCGAAGGCACTCAGGGAATTGAGGGCCAGCCTTTTTAGCCCTTCTGCCGTTGCACCTCCAGCTTCTTCTCCAACTCGGGCACGGCCGGCAGCGACTGTGCGAACGCGGCCGCCGATGCGGGCCGAGGTGGTGGGTGACTGATCCGAAGCTGAAAGCGAGTTCTTCCTTGGGAGGGTTGTCGTACAGGGACAGCGTCCAGATCGGCACCTGCCGGCCGGCGACGGAGTAGTGGACGGACATGCTCGGATAGGTGGCGTATCCGCCCTCCAACCATCCCTTGGCAGCCCCGTGATCGAGTAAAGCGGTCGCGATCTGCCTCAGCTTCGGGGCGAGGCGCGTGCGGAGCGCCGCGTCCATGTCGGCGCGCGTGGTCCTGGGCGTGGTACGGCGGCGGGAAGGGGACTTCGCTGCCGTGGCGACCTCCCTGTGGATGCGCGGGACCAGGACCCGGAGGTCTCCGTTGCCCCGGTACTGGGTCAGCTCGATGGCGTACACGTCGGTCAGCCGCATCTGCCGATTCAGGAACTCGACGATCGCCCTCAACTCCAACGGGATCCGGTCCGCAACAAACAGCAGCCGCATCTGACCGTCCGCCAGCCGGTCCTCGACCGTCGCCCAGAACGCAGCCGTGCTCATCGCCACGCATCACACAACCCATCAGGACGGCGTGACTCTCGAACAACCGGGGCAGGTAGACCTACACTGTGCTACACACCGTCACGGGTAGCGTTGGTGACAGGTAGAAAGACGATGGTGGCCCCCGTCAATGTGTCTGAGGGGGGCCACCATGCTGTTCGTGTTAGGCCGTGGTAGAGCTCAGGTTAGGCGCGCGCGTCGGGGGCGAACTCGCCGGCGTTCACGCTTGCGACGAAGGAACTCCAGGAGCTGCGCGGGAAGACCAGCGCGGGCCCCGGCTTGTCCTTGGAGTCGCGGACGGCCACGGTGGCCGGGAGGTTGGCTGCCTCGACGCAGTTGCCGGTGCCGTCGCTGCTGTATGAGGACTTGTACCAGGCTTCTTCCGGGGCGATTTCGGTCGAGGGCTGGTGGATTCGGTGAGTGTTGATGGCTACGCTACTTTCCGGTGAGTGCTTCCAGGAATTCGGTGGTCTCCTCGAGGCCGAGGGCGGCCCCGACCATCGCGTTGAACCGGCGTGTGAACCGGTCGACTTCGCGGGGCTTGTCCGAGGTGGACACGGCCCCCCATGCATTGTCGGTCTGAACCCGAGACGGGAGCTCACCGAGGTCCAGGATGGCGAAGTCGTTGGTAGTTCGGTAGCCGCGTTTGAAGGGCAGCACCTGGACCTGGATGTGGTCCTCCCGGGCCAGCTTGACGATTTCGCGGTACTGATTGCGCATCGTGTCCTCGTCACCGACGGGGATGCGGAGCGCAGCCTCGCCGAGGATCACGCGGAGACGAACGTCGTCGCGCTCGAGGACCCTGCGCTTGCGCTCCATCCGCAGGTCTACGTTGCGTTGTATGAACTCGCTGGTGGTGTCCTCGACGGGTCGCTGCACCTCGAACAGTGCTCGCGCGTAGTCCTCCGTCTGCAGGAGGCCGTACACGACGGTCGGGTGGTAGGCCAGGATCTCCAAGGCCTCTGTCTCCAGGCCGACGTAGTGCGGCATCCCCGCCGGCATGAACGCGCGGTACTGGGTCAGCCAGTCGTCGTTCGGGGCCTCGCGGTTTAGCTCGACCAGTTGCTCGATCAGCTCGTCATCGTCGACGGCGTAACGTTTCAACAGCGTGCGCAGGTCTCCGACGTTGCGCCGGAAATTGAGCTCGCCGTTCTCGATTCGCGCGAGGGATGCCTCCGACAGCGCCTTGAGACCACGCACGGCAGCCTTGCGGGTCATGCCGCGCGCCCTGCCGTCCTCGATGGGCGGACAGTTTTCGCGCAACTGTCTGAGCTGGATGCCGAGCTCCAAGCGCCGCCCGGTTGCCCCTCGCTTCGCCGCCACCTGTGCACCACCCCCATGCGTCTGCGCTGGTTGAGTATGACCCTGCGCAGAGTGTGACAGCCCCTGTGCACTCACCGCAGCCCCTGTGCAGGTTCCGGCATAGTCCATTTACGTCTCCGCTGAATTTTCAGCGGCGATTCAGTTGCTTCCCAATGCGTCCTACCGCCACGGTAGTTGAGTCAACGCAAGCCGTGACAGGCAAGTGGGGAAATCTCGCATTCCAGTGCGATGCCGCTTCGCCCTGCCACATCGCCACGCACTGGACGCGCTCGGAGGTCTTCGGCATGACACTCGCCGCGCAGCAGGCAGGCATCCGGACGGCCGTTGAGATGTCGATCGAGCGGCGCCCGGATCCCGACACCGACGGCCTGTCCGAGGCAGACGCCGCCTGGCCGCAGCGGCTTCGCCGGACCGTCCGGGCTGGCCTCACCCACTGGGGCCGGCCCGACCTGGTGGAGACTGCGGAGCTGCTGCTCACCGAGTTGGCGACCAATGCCCTCCGCCACGCCCGGGGCTTGGACATCGGCGTCCGCGTTTACCTCCAGGGCGACCGCTGCGTGATCGAGGTGAACGACGGCTCCTCCCTTCCTCCCGTGCCGCGCTGCGCCGGCCCCGACGATGAGAGCGGCCGCGGGCTCCTCCTCGTCGAGTCCTTGGCCGAGGCCTGGGGAGTCAGCGAGGACGGAACGACGACCTGGTGCACCCTGCCCCTGAGTAAAGGACCCTCTGAGATGGAATCCGCTGCGGTGACCGCGCCGGTCTTACGCGAGATGCCGCTGGAAATCCCCGCTGACTCCAGCGCGGTGACGATCGCCCGCATCTCGGGCCGAAGCATGCTTACGATGCTGCACTGGCCGGGGAACGTGCACGCCGCGATCGACGTACTGCACTGCCTCGTTGACAACGCCGTGGAGTACGGCCTCACTCCCGGGAAGGCGGGGCAGAGCCTCGACGCTCGTCTCTGCGTCACCGAGGCCCACGAACTCCTCATCGACGTCACGGACCCGAACCCGAAGTTCCCCAACTTCCACGAGGCCGTCGAAGGCGCCGAGGGCCGCGGCCTGTGGAACGCCCGGCAGCATGGCGCACGTCTTTCCTGGTTCGTCGTTTCCGACTTCGAGGGCAAGACCGTGCGCGCCACCATGAACCCGGGCCGGGTGGACCTGTGACGGCCCCGGCCGCGCCGATGCCGACCGGCGTCGAGGTGATGCAGCACCTGGTCGAGTCCGCCGGCCCGGCGCGGGAGCCGGCCGCCGACATGGCCGACCTCGCAGAGGTGATCCGCACCCTCTTGGCGGTCGAGGCCCGCAGCGACACCCGCGTACGCCTCGGCGGCAACCTCTTCGATGTCGTCATCACCAGCTCCGGTATTCAGGCACGTTCCGCCGTCGCCCTGATGGACGAGATCCAAGGCGGCTGCGGGCCCGTGATCGAGGACCCAGAGAACGGTTGGGTCTACTGGCTGGTCCCGCCCGGATCCTTCAGCCGGTGGGTGCCCCACACCCACGCCGTGTGCCTTGGCACGCCCCACACGATCACCCTGCCGTCCCTGAACCGGACCGTGCCCCCAGGCCCGTACTGGTTCCGGCCCTCGGCAAGCGACCGGCTGGTCCCGACCGGACCGCTCCGCGAAGCCCTTACGCAGCTTAGGCCCGAGCCGACACCGCACGCCCCTCTTGCGGCCCGGCTCGGAATCGCCCTGCAGCCGGCAGACGGGGGGACATCGTGAAGAGACCGATAGCGCCGTACGTGACGCCGTGGACGGGGGAGAGCACACCACCCGCGCCCGTGACGGTCACCGCGTCCGGCGTCGCGTACGCCGACCCCGTGCGGGACGCCCTCGCGCGCGACCTGGATGGCGTGCTGTGGACGCTGTGCGGCGGCACTGCCACCGGCAGACCCGAGTACGTGGCCGAGCTCCACTCTGAGCGGCAGAGGACCGCGATGGGAAACTTCCTCTGCGCGTGCTGCAAGGGGCCGGCCGCCCGCGACGATCGCGAAATGCTGTGGGTCCTCCCTCTCCTTGACGACTCAATAGACCCGCGCTGGGAAGGTGTTCGCTCCGCGATTCCACCCATGTGCGAGGCCTGCGCGGAGCAAGCGCCGCGCCTGTGCCCGAGACTGCGCGAGGGCCACGCAAAGCTCCGCGTGCGTGAAGCCGAGCCAATAGGTGTGCGTGGAACGCTCTACCCTCGCCCCGGCGGGCAGAGTGCGCCCGACCCGGACGCACTGGTCCTCTACGACTCCCCGGACTTGCCGTTCGTCGTCGCCCGCCAGGCCGTGCGCGAACTGCGACGCATCACCGTGATCACCTTCGCCGCGGCCATCCCCTGACCCCCTGCCTGGTGGCCCGGATGACGTCGGTCCCTGGCCATCGGGCAGGTACGAACTCCCGGCGCGGGGACTGCACCGATCCGTTCCCCCACGGCGAGGTTCCCTCCCCGCGCCGGGACCAGACGCGTCGGTCGGCCCACACGAAGGACAGGCGGCCGGCGCCGGGCGGGCCCGAGGAGCGCCCCCGCTCCACCTCTGCATCGGGCCCGCCCACCCCACCGAATCGAACGGAGAGAAGACTGTGAGGACAGCTTTGGGCCGTGAGGCGTTCCCCCCTCACTCCGGCCGGGGGGGGGCGTACCCCCTACAGCAGCGAGGCGCCGTCTGTCCCGCAGACCCGGCCGTGGGCGCTGCGGTTCGCCCGCATTCCGGACTCCACCGGCGCCGCGTGTATCCCGGCCCACGCCTACGACCACGGCCGCCAGGTCAGCGTGTCCGACGATGGCGGACTGCTGACCTGCATGGCCAACACCCACTCGCCGACCGTTCCGGACGGCTCCACGGACAACCCGCCGCCGCTGGACGAGGGGCCCAAGGACTGATGACCTCGCCCGTCCTGATCGTGGCAGCCTCTGACGACTGGCCCACAGACCGGGTCGTCATCGAGCTGCAGCATCGCGGAGTTGAGGTGTTCCGCATGGACACTGTCGACTTCCCGCAGCGCCTCGCCCTGACCGGCCGTATCGACCAGGAATGCGCATGGACGGGCGAACTCACCACCGAGCACCGGACGGTGGAGCTGTCCCGGGTTGGCGCGGTCTACTACCGCGCCCCCGGGGCGTTCCAGTTCCCCCAGGGGATGTCCGGCCCGGAGGAGAGGTTCGCAGCCGCCCAGGCCCGCGCCGGTCTCGGTGGGGTTCTGTCCGCGCTCGAGTGCCGGTGGGTGAACCACCCCACGGCCATGGCGCGCGCCGAGTACAAGCCTGTACAGCTCGCCGCCGCGCGAGCGTGCGGGCTCCGCATCCCGCCCACCCTGATCACCAACCGGCCGCAGGAGGTACGGGCCTTCGCCGCCCAGGGCCGGCGGACCGGTGATCTACAAACCGGTTGCCTCCCCTGTCCTGATCGAGGAGAGACAGCTCAAATCGGTCTACGCGCACTGTCTGACCCTCGCCGACCTTGAGGACCTGCAGGGGATCAGCGTCACCGCGCATCTCTTCCAGAGCTGGGTCGACAAGGACCACGAAGTACGCCTGACGGTGGTTGGTGAGCGCATGTTCGCCGCGGCCATCCACGCAGGCAGCGACGCCGCTTACGAGGACTGGCGTAGCGACTACGGCGCACTGACCTACACCATCACCACGGTGCCCGAGCAGGTTGCCGAGGGGATGCGGCGGCTGATGGACCGGCTGCAACTCCGCTACGGGGCAGCAGACTTCATCGTGGGCCCGCAGGGTCGATGGACGTTCCTGGAGGTCAATCCGTGCGGCCAATGGGACTGGATTCAGGGCGCGACCGGCCTGCCGATCGCCGAAGCGGTTGCCGATGATCTTCAAGGAGTGTCCTGATGGACTGGAAGCCCCACGCGGCCGCACTCGCGGCCCGGATCTCGTACCCCGGATCGGACTGGTGGGAGCCGCTCATGGACACCCCGCGGCACATGCTGTTGGAGCGCTGGTTCACCCCCGGCAAGGACGGGTGGACGGTCGTCGACGGGCCGTCCGACGAGGAAGCGTGGGCGGCAGCGGCCTACTCGGATACGACGCTGGTCACCGTGTGGGGCCGGTGCACGCGGACCACGCCGAGGCCGGCCAGACCGTGACCGGGCTCCCCACCTCGTCGTCCACGTTGCCCAGCCTGGTCGTCACGATGTTGCGGCACGGCCGTCTCACACCGGGCGTGCGCCTGTTGGACCTGGCCACCGGCTCCGGCTACAGCGCCGCCCTGGCCTGCCGCCGGCTCGGGGACGACCTGGTGACGACCTTGGACGTCGACCCGTACCTGGCCCAGGCCGCCGCCGTAGGCTTCGACCGGATGGGTCGGCACCCATCGTGGTCACCGGCGACGGCAACAGCGGACTGCCGGGCACCTCCGACCGGATCGTGTCCATGGTGTCCATGCCCCGCATCCCCGCCCAGTGGCTGACCGCCCTCGCCCCCGGCGGGCGCCTGGTCACCACCATCACCGGGACCGGCCTGATCATCACCGCCGACAAGACCGACGACGGCGGCGCGATGGGACGAGTCGAGTGGGACCGGGCATCGTTCATGGCCACCCGCACCGGCGACGACTACCCGCCCGCGCTCAACGACCTGTTCACCACGGCCAGCACCGACGACGGCGAGGCCACCGTCTCCCCGTTCCCCGTGCTCGACGTCATGCAGGCCTGGGAGGTGTGGTCGATGCTCTCCCTGCTCGCGCCCGGCATCGAACACCGCACCGGCACCAGCGACGACGGCAGCCGCATGACGTGGATGCTCCACCCGGACGGTTCCTGGGTCCACGCCCGCACCGAACGGGGCGAGCGCACCACGACTGTCCACCAGGGCGGCCCGCGTCGCCTGTACGACGTCCTCGAGCAGATCCGATGGCGGTGGCTGGAGCACGGCGAACTCCTCGTCTACGGGGCAAGGGTGACCATCGCCCCCGATGGTGAGACCACCCTGTCGCGCGGCGGATGGTCGACAACGCTATAAGCCTCCCGGCCGCGACATTGACGCGGCAGACTGGACGAAGCCGACGAGGAGGGAACCCCCCATGGAAGACGAGCCCCTGGAGGAGTGGGCAGCAGGCCGTGAGCAGCGCCGCCCCACGTCCGGGGAACGTCGGGCCACACCGCTCGGCGACCAGCCGGGGCGGGGAGCCCACGTCACCCCTGACGTCCCGCGCGGCATCCAGGAATGGGACGGGCACCAGTGGACGCCGGCCGGAGTCGCCGAGGACTTCCAGGCCGCTGCGAGCGAGACCGGCGGTGACGCGGCGTCCCGGGCCGAACAGGTCCCTCTGCCGACGTTCGGCAAGCTGCCGCGGATGCCCGAACCATGGCGACCGACCGAGGTGCTCCACCGGCCCTGATGCCACCTGCCCCACCCAACGGCTGTGCCCCCGAGTTGCCCCCGGCTCGTAGGGCACAGCCGTTGGGGTGTAACGGAACACGGCCGTTGGCGTTCCGGCGGTGAAGGGGGATGTGTTGTACGTCAATCCCGCAGTGA
The DNA here is from genome assembly GCF_053598035.1 of Streptomyces sp. NPDC001204. Classification (NCBI taxonomy): domain Bacteria; kingdom Bacillati; phylum Actinomycetota; class Actinomycetes; order Kitasatosporales; family Streptomycetaceae; genus Streptomyces; species Streptomyces sp. NPDC001204. The sequence continues at coordinate 9,405 of NZ_JBSFJL010000032.1, forward strand.
CCCGGAGGAACGGTGACGACCGCGACAGCCGCCCTCTCGCCCGGGACCGGCCGCTCCCGCCTGCGGGAGGGCCTGTTCTCCTGGCTCGAGCCCGAGACGGCCCCCAAGCCGATGGTGGCCCCGGCCGAGACGCCCGAGCCCGGGCAGAGGACCGCGGCGGCGCGCTGCCACCGAGATCGCCGGGCCACCGTCCGGCTGCGGACCAAGGTCACCACGGGTGCCGGCTCCCGCGCCGCCGCCCTGGCCATGGTCTTCACACTCGTCGAGTCCGTCCAGGCCCGGTGGCGGGCCGTGGACGCGCCCCACCTCGTCGCCCTCGTCCGGGCAGGCGCCCGCCCCCTGATGCTGCCGCTGTCCGGCCTGCGAACAGCCCGAACCGGCCGGCCCGTCACCCGCCGGGGTGATGGTCTGCCGGCTCACGCGCCCCGGGCGGCCATCGACGCGCTCGGAACAGCCGACGCCGCCGCGGCTACTCGGGGAAGGCGACGGTGTAGTGGAAGCCGTCGTCGCCGACGGTGTGCCGCAAAGTCCGCACGATCGCCTCGGGATCGTCATAGGGCCCGTTGACGTAGAAGGGCTTGCCATCACGGCCGAAGCGGATCGGGCAGGGACCGGCGGGCTCACCGAGCACAGCGGCGGCGGCATCGAAGTCCGCCTCGGGAACGAACCCGAGTCCGCGGGCGTAGTCGGCGGCACCGAACACCAGGGCACGGACAAGCTCGGCGGGAACCTGCGCATGCCCCTCGAAGGCGCTGAAGTAGGCGTGCCGGTGCGCGGCCAGCTGACTCGGGGCCATTGGCTCCGGAGGCAGCGCGTTCTTCACCCCCAGGCACCACACATCCAGCAGGAACCCGGCGACCTGGGCCTTCGCGGATCGGTCGCTGTCCACGGCGACGAGTACGGCGACAAGGCCGCGCACCTCCTCGGCATCGGAAGCCCCAGGATCCAAGCCCGTCCACTGCGGCGCACCCTCAAGATCCACACTGCGGCTCCAGCCGGCGTTCACCCAGCAACGCGGCTCGCCACGACCCGGAACCGAGACCTGCACGGCGCCGTTCAGCACCCCCACGACGTCTCTGACACCCACCCCCAGCGTCCTGGCGATCGCCTTCGCCGACCGACCCTGCTGGTCTAGGTGCTGTACCTGCGCTACAAGCCACTCATCCACAGCCCCACCCTACGGCCGCCGCCAAGGCCACAGACCCCAAACGCCAGCAACCACAACCACCGGAGCGACCATGCGAAAACGGCGAAACTCAAGCCCGTGATGTGGCTGGCCTCTACGCGATGGTCAATCAGCTGGGAGAGTGCTGCGAGGGAAACCCGCACGGGGCGGGGGAGCAGCATACGGGTGCGCGGTGGACACCCGGTCGGTCCCGGAGAGTACTCCGCCACAGGGGCGGGGCGTCAAGTGTGACAGTTCGGCAGCTTGTGCCACAGGTGTGTCACTGTGCCCGCCGGGGCCCGCACGGTACGGGATGATGATGGCCTGACCACCCGTAACTACCCTTTGAGGTATATCCGATGAAGAAGACGGCTATCGCCGTGTGTGTTCTGGCGGGCTCCCTTCTGGTAGCCACGCCCGCGCAGGCGGCCGGCTCGGTGCACCTGACCAAGATCTACTACAACAGCCCGGGCCCGGACACGCGTTCCAACGCGAGCCTGAACGCCGAGTACGTGGTGATCAAGAACTCGACGTCGAAGGCGGTCAGCCTCAAGGGCTGGACCCTCTCCGACGCCTCCAGCCACCGCTACACCTTCGGCACCTTCACCCTGAAGGCCGGCGCGTCCGTCACCGTCCACACCGGCAAGGGCACCAACACGGCGGCGCACGTGTACCAGCAGCGTGCCGCCTACGTGTGGAACAACGACAAGGACAAGGCCACGCTGAAGACCGCCGCGGGCAAGACCCAGGACACCTGCTCCTACAACAGCCCCAGCAAGAGCTGGACCGCCTGCTGACGACATGAATCCGGCCCGGCACCGCACCGGGAGAACCCCCGCTCCGCCCGGACTTCCGAGCGAAGCCACCGGCTCTGCGGGCCGGGCCAGAGACCTTCGTGCCGCTCGGTACGCGGCTCGATGGCCCACCCTGGCCTGCCGCCCGTGGTCCTCAGCCGATCCGCCCTGGAGCAGTTGCTGAGGCAGTACGCCGACGGTACCGCCATGATGTGACCCGACGGCAAGGCCCGCGCCGGGCTGACTGCCGTGTTCGCGCACAGGGCCGTCGTGGCGTTCACCGCCGGCGCGAACGCACCGGCTCCCGCCCTGGGCGATTGCTGTGGGAGGAGCCGGAGCAGCGCTCGCCTTCGGCTTGGGGTGTCGCAACGGCGCGGTGACACAGCCGAGGTGGTGGAGCCGCCAGACCGGGACGTCGTCGGCTCGAGCCGACGACGTCCCGGACGGGTGAGTTCTTCGACAGGGGCCGTCTCCTGTTCCGGTACGAGACGGCCCGGGCGGGCCTGAAGACCGCCGCCGGCAGCGGCCGGTCGTGATCGGCCTCCGGGAGGCGCACGGTCCTTGATCTGTTATCAGGGTTGCATTCGCGTTTACTGCTCCGGGCGGTGGTGAGCGGGTTTGTTGCGGGATTGGGCGGACTGGGACCTCAAAACGCCGCGAGCGGTGGCTGGTTGTGGGAGTGTGGGAACGGCTCAGTTGTGAAGTGCAAACCGGGGAGCGGGATGCGTGCGGGCCGGGATGGAGTGCTCGTTGTGACTCGGGGGCACCGGGTCTTGGTCGCAGTGATCGTCACGGGTGCCGTGATCATCGCCGGGATCGGCTTCGCAGGATCCTACGCAGCCGTCCGCGAGCTGGCTCTCAAGAAGGGCTTCGGGAACTTCTCCTACGTGTTCCCGATCGGCATCGACGCTGGCATCTGCGTCCTGCTCGCCCTGGACCTGCTCCTCACCTGGATCCGCATCCCCTTCCCACTGCTGCGGCAGACCGCGTGGCTCCTGACCGCAGCCACCATCGCCTTCAATGGCGCAGCGGCGTGGCCGGACCCGCTGGGTGTCGGCATGCATGCGGTCATGCCCGTGCTCTTTGTGGTCGCGGTCGAGGCTGCTCGGCATGCGATCGGCCGGATCGCCGACATCACCGCCGACAAGCACATGGAAGGCGTCCGTCTCACCCGCTGGCTCCTCTCTCCCGTGCCCACGTTCCTGCTCTGGCGCCGCATGAAGCTGTGGGAGCTCCGCTCCTACGAACAAGTCATCAAGCTGGAGCAGGAGCGTCTGGTCTACCAGGCCAGCCTCCGCTCCCGCTTCGGCCGAGCGTGGCGGCGCAAGGCCCCCGTTGAGGCGTTGATGCCCCTGCGGCTGGCCCGGTACGGCGTCCCGCTCGCCGAGACTGCGCTCGCCGGTCTCGCCGCCGCCGGCATCGAGGAGCCACCGATCCAGTTCACCGTCGAGCGGGTCACCGCCGCGGCCCAGTCGGAAGACGCCACCCTGGAAACCGTGGCATCTCAGGGACAGGGTGCGGCCGAGCTGGAGAGCGCAGAGCCGAAGCCGGTCCAGGACCCTGTCGCAACCCCAGTGCCCGGGCAGCCGGACGAGCGGCAGGAATCGACCGAGGAAGCCGCCGATCGGTTTGCCGAGGCCTACCGGGCGTTCCTCGCCCAGTTCCAGGCCGAGCCGACCCCGACGCAGTGGGCCGTCTGGCTCCGCGACACCTACGGCATCTCCACGGGAACTGGCGATCCGCTCTCCGAGGACCAGGTGCAGCCCCTGCTCCGGGTCCTGCAGAAACGCTATGCGCTCGTTAGCCAAGAGCCCGCTGGCACCGACGGAGCGGAGCCAGCCGACCAGTGGTACGACTATTTCCACAGCGCCTGGGGCGACTACGCGCAGGAGTTCAGCACGTACCCGGATGCCGCCGCCCTCGCCGCCTACGTGTACGAGCGGGACGCCATCACTGGAGATGGCGGCCGGCCCATCACCGGCGAGGACCTGGCAGCCTTTGTTGCGAGCTTTGAGGAGCACGAGTTCGGCAGCAGTGGACCGCCCGCTGGAGCTGCAGCCGCAGATCCTGACGAGCAGGTCACCGAAGAGGTCCTCCCGTCTGAAGAGGCACCCGAAACGGCGCCCGCCGGCGCGGGCGCTCAGGCCGCCAAGGAGCAACGCACCTCGCAGGTGAGCGCCGCCATCGATGACCAGTCTCCGGACGAGGATGCCGTCGCGGGGGAGACCGTCGTCCTCACCACTGTCGACCGCTACTACCTGGCGTGGATGGAGTACCAGGCTGAGAACGGTGCCGAACCGGAGAAGGCGGAGCAGCTCTCCGAGTTCCTAGCTGGCAAAGGCCTCCACGGTCGTGGTGGCAAGCCGGTGAGCCCCTCCACCTTGCGGCGCTACCTGCTGCCGTTCCGGGTCTACAGCCTCTGGGCCGAGCAACGGGTGCGCAGTGACAAACCGTCCTTCGAGGCCGTTGCGCAGCAGTGCGCAGCCCACGGGATCACTGCGCAGTACAACAAGCCCATTACCCCCGAGTACATCTCAGAGAACGCCGCCGACTTCGAACGCCGCTGGCAGGCACTCATCCGCCACCACGCCGAAGCACAGCAGTAAGAGCGTCCGCCAGTAGGCGTTGAGCTGGGCTATCGGATGCGGGGGCTGCGCGGGCAGGTGTCTTGCCGGTGGGTATGCCAGGTCGTCGGATCAGGCTACGGACGGTGATGATCCGTGCCTCAAGTAGAGGACCGCATCGCCGCCGCTCGGCGGGGGCCGTGCCGCTCTGCCTCAACGCGACGATGAGCCTGAGGAACTGCACAGGGAGCGGGACCCGGCCAGAGTCGTCGGATGGCGCGCGGAGGCGGCCCTGGTGGCCTTGCGACGCATCGTTCAGCGGCGGAGTACAGCCGGCTACCGGTCTTCGCGTCTCAAGTCCGGATGGCAAGGGCGAGGACGGTATCGATTGCAACTTCGAAGGGACGCGTACTCCGTTGTACCTGGGCGAGTAGAAGTCCGCCTTGCAGGGTGGCGAGCATCGTGGTGGCGAGGGCGTCCGGTTCAATGCCGGGTGCGAGCTTCCCGTCGGCGTGAAGCGACCTGAGTCCTTCGCTGATGGCAGCCGACCATCGCTCGAATCCGGCGGCGATGAGGGCTCGGGCCTCGGGGTCGCTCTCGGCGAGTTGACCGCCGAGCGAACCGAGTGGGCAGCCGCCCTTTGCCTGGCCGTGCTTCACCCCGGCGATCAGCATGTCCCGCCAGGCTGCGACTCCGTCTTCACTGCTGAGCGCCTGCCGATTGTGATTGACGAGGGTGTCGGCCTGGTAGTCGATGACCGCCTGCAGGAGCTCGTTCTTGTCGGGAAAGTAGTGGTAGAGCTGCGAGCCGCTGACCTCCGCTGCCCCCTTGACGTCTTCCAGGGTGGTACCCGCGACTCCGCGCTCGTGGATCAAGGCCGCAGCCCCCTCCACGATTCGGCCCCGAACGCGCTCGCCCTTCGCGGTCAGCCGCGGCCGATCGTTCGTCTTGTTCGCCATGCACCCATAGTAGCGATTCTGAGTTTGACAGCCCAGTCTGGCCGGGTCAGACTGAGTTGCACAACCCATTTTGAGGGCCGCGTGACTCGCCAACGCAGCACCGGCCCCGCGAATCAGCATGAGCCGTCCAATCTGAACAGCCCCACAGAAGATGAGAGGGAATCCCGATGAGCACACTCACGGGAAAGACCGTGATGATTACGGGCGCCAATGTCGGGATCGGCAAGGACGTGGCCCGGCAACTGGCTCTGCGACCGGAGACGGCCCGCATCTACTTGGCCTGCCGCAACCGAGACCGGGCGACAACGGCAAAGGCCGACCTCGAAGCCGCTACCGGCCGGCGCATCTTCGACATCGTCGTCATGGATGTCGCCGATCTGGGCTCGGTCCGAGCCGGCCTTGCCGCCGTCGACGGATCCGTCGACGCATTGGTCATGAATGCTGGCGTCATCGGCCCGCGGTCGATGGAGTTGACCGCTGACGGGGTCACCAACGTCTTCGCGACGAATGTTCTGGGTCACGTCGTCCTCCTCGAAGGACTCCTGACCGAGGGGCGGCTCGGCGAGGTCGCGGTTCTGGCCGGAAGCGAAGCAGCCAGGGGACTTCCGATGTTGCGGATGAAGCGGCCGTCCTTCGCCTCAACCTCTGCCGATGAACTCGCCACCGTCATCGACGGCAGCTACTTCGCCGACGGAAAGACCGACTTCAACCTCGCCTTCGGGCAGGCCAAGTACATCGGGGCCCTCTGGATGGCCTACCTGGCCCGCCAGTACCCCGACCGCCGCTTCCTCACCGTGAGCCCCGGCGCCACCACCGGCACCCAAGCCTCCAACGACATTGCCCTACCGCTGCGCATGGCGTCCAAGTACGTCCTGCCCGCCCTGGGGATCTCCCACAAGCTTGAGGTCGGCGCGAAACGACTGGTCGACGGTGTCACCGACCCGACCCTGTCCAGCGGCGTGTTCTACGCCAGCGCGGCCAACAAGCTGAAGGGCCCCCTGGTCGACCAAGTGGACATCTTCCCCGACTTGGTCAACCCGTCGTTTCAGGACCACGCCAACGAAGCCATCCACCGCTTCATCGTGTAGAGCGTCGGCCAGTAAGCCACAACGGAGAGGGGCGGCACGACGGAGACGGGTTTGATGATCATGGAGTTGCCTACGCTATGTGACCATCTGGGGGGTTCGTGTCCGTCGTGCCCGCGTCCATCATCGACCCGATCCGTGAGGAGTTCCTGAGGCTGATCCCTGCCCGCCCCGATTCGCACCCGCTGGGGTGCCACAACCCGCGGATCGCGGACGCGGTCGTGTTCGACCGGCTTGTCCTGGCGCTGGTCTCGGGGATGGGCTACGAGCGGGTCGCTGACCAGGCCTGTTCGGCGACCACGATCCGCCGGCGGCGGGACGAGTGGATCGAGGCCGGTGTCATCGGCTACCTGCTCCTCGCGGTACTGGGAGCGTACGACCAGATGGTGGGCCTGGAACTCGAGGACCTGGCCGCGGACGGGTGCATCACCAAGGCACCCTCGGGCGGGCAGTGCGCGGGGAAGTCTCCGGTAGACCGGGGCAAGCAGGGCACCAAGCGGTCCCAGCTGACCGACGGATACGGAATACCCATGGTGACGGTGCCTGCCGCCGCGAACGTTCGCGACCACACGCTGCTCTACGAAACCCTCGACGAGTTCACCGAGTTGACAGACCGCCTAGACCACGCCCCGCAGAACCCGGCACTGAGCCTAGATGCCGGCTACGACTACCAGCCCGTCCACACCGCCCTGGCCGAACGCGAGATCAGGCCACGCATCAGCAAGCGCGGCACGAAGACGCCGATCCAGACCGACGGCCGCTGGGTGGTCGAGCGCACAAACTCGTGGATGAACAACTTCGGCAAGCTTCGCCGCAACACCGAGCGGCGACGCGCATGCACCGAGTTCTTCCTTGCTCTGGCCACAGCCATCATCACCGTCCGTAGCCTGATCCGACGAGCCTGGTACACCCACCGGTGGGACACCCGCCCGCGCAGTCCCCGCATCCGATAGCCCAACTCAACGCCTACTCGCGGACGCTCTAAGTCCGACACCACGCACCGGCTGGGCACCCAGTCTTCCCGCCGTGCCCAGCAGGCTGCGCAATCAGAAGAAACACCAGGTCAGAACTGCATTGCGCAGACATCGCGATCATTGCGCAGCCGTGCGCACCGCACCCTTGCGCATTGCGCAGCCCCGCCCGTGAACCGACGAGGAGGACCCATGTACGCACTGCGCATCGACCCGGACGCCACGGTCACGGACCTCGCCCTGCCCGCGACCGATGCGCACATCGCGATCCAGGAACACGTCGGATCCGACGCCGTCGACCAAGGGGTCTACCACCGGCGGGCCGCTCTGCACATTCACGGCAAGGGGCTGAAGCTCGGACTTCCCCAGAACTTGGCCGCATGGGCCCTGTCGAGTGCCTGGCGCGGCATGCCCCTGTACCCGCTGGCCGGTCCCATCGTCATCACGGGCCGAACCCCGAGCGGGGACATGGCGGCACTCGACAACGACCTTGCGCAGCACGCCAAGGCCGTTGCGCAGACCGTCCGCGACACGCTGTCCGAGTGGCGTGAACGCCCTCCCGCCTCCGACGAGGCAGCCATCAAGGAACTCCTGGCGTATGCAGCCCACGACGTCACCTCCAGCTCTCTAGTGCCTTGTTCGGAGGCGCCGCACGTCACGCACAAGTGCGTAGAAGGCGCTGAGGAAGATCAGAGCTCCAGCTGCGATCCAGAGAGCCGACACTCCAGAGCGGTAATCACGAATAGCTCCGTCGAGCAGCACAGTGCTGGCTAGGACGCCGAAGGCCGAGATCAGAGCGCTGATGCGGTTAGTCACGTGGACATCATCAACGACAACCTCGGCCAGGGGGAGTGTTCCCGATCGACCGAGTACCGTGGCCGTCAATGTTCACCGGCTTGTTGCTGAGCTTGCGGTGCCTGATCGGACGCTTCCGGCCAAAGGGCAACTCGGTCACTGCAGATGCGCCACCGAGGCGATGTCAACGACGGACAGGTGCTCCAGCGTGGTGATCGCGCAGGAGGGGACACTGTGTTGCATCAGCTCGTTCGGTACCGCGTGGTCGCCGATCAAGGTGCGCAGCAGATCTACGGTGACCCCGCCATGTGTCACCAGAGCGATAGGGCCAGGGCCTTCGGTCAAGTCGGTCAAGCACGCGCGCAGGCGTTCGGCGGCAGCGCGGGAGGAATCACCGCAGGCAGGTACGAGATCCCGATCCTCCGTTGTGGCGGCCCAGTGCTTCAGGAAGTCTTCCATGGGCTGGGATCCGTCCCAGTTCAACCGCTCGCGGAGCCGAGCGTCTTGCTGAACTCGCAGGCCAGTTGGCGCGGCAATGATCCCTGCCGTCTGACGAGCGCGCCGCAGGGGGCTGCTGAACACCGCGCGCAGGCTGAGCTGTCGCAGCCACTCAGATGTTCTCGCGGCCTGGCGTCGTCCCAGATTGGTCAGGCCCGGATCACCGGGCTGAGGTTCCTTCTCCGCGTGCTGCACCAGATAGAAGATGGTCACGCCCGGAAGGGTGACGGATCAAAGCGATGTCGGCCACCGGATATCCACCAGGGGCCTCGCTCGCTGTGTCCGGCAAGGGGCGGCCTGCCCAGCGGATGCCTTTATCGCTGCGGATGCGGGCGCGCGAACTGGCGGGCAGTGACGCGCTGCGCATCTGCGGAGGCCATCGGCTAGAGGGCCTTGCGCACGGCCGTGCCCGAGCCGTTGAGGAGCTCGTTGATGAGCTGCGTAGTCTCCATCTCCAGGGAGCAGTCGAGCGCCCGGTTGACCTGCTGGACGCGGGAGATGGCCATGTGCAGACCCTGCCGGTTCCCGGCCGCATACTCGATCCTGAGCCAGTCCCGATACAACAGCTCCGCCGTGTCGTCGACGTCGAGACCGGTCGCGACGGCCTGGCGGGCCGCGCTGAGGTCGTGGTGCGGGCCCGCAGGCGTGCGGTAGGTGGCCACCGTGTGCGCCACGTCGATGATGCGCGTGACCATCTCCTGCTGGTAGGGCTCAGCCCAGGGCAGGGCCTTGCCCCCGAACGGCCGACCGCGCACCAAAGTGAGCGCCTTCTCCAGATCGGTCAGGCCGGAGGGACCCAACGGAAGAGCGCGTTCGACGAGCTGCAGGAAGCGGCTCCAGTCACAGCGCACCCCGGGCGCGAGCTGGTACGGGTCCTCACCGGAACTACGGCGCGGCACGTAGGGGTTGCCGGCACGGTCGTTACCCAGAGAACGACGCAGCCCCTGCAAGCGGGCGTTGAGGGTGCTCGACGACCAGGGGCTGACGGGATCCATGTCGGCGCACAGCACGTCCGCACTCCGGCCGGGCCGGAAAAACAACAATGCGGCGAGCTGTGCCATCCGCGGGCCGTGGCCGGTGTTGTCCACGCCGGTCACCTCCACCGGGCCCAGCACCCTGATCTCCGGCGCGTGCAGGTCATGCGCCTCGCAGTCCTCCGCCTCCGGCAGGTCCTCGGTCGAGGCCTTGTGGTCGTCGGCCTCCGCGTCCTCGTTACTGGCGGGGGACTCCGGGGCTGTTGGAGGTGTTGGAGCTGGGGGCGGGGGCACTGCTGCAGCGCTTGTGGCGGGGCCGTCGCCAGCCGGAGTTGCGGTCGTGGCGGTGGGCAGGAGTCGAAGTCCGGACGGGTCGGCGCTAGCGGCCAGCAGGGCCGGGAACACGTCGCTGCCCGCATCCGATGGAGCCGCCAGCGAGACGTTCGGGGCAGCGGTGGCTGCGGACGCGATGGGCTCCTCCGGAGCGGTCTGCTCGGGCTGCTGCATCTGGTCGGGCTCGTCAGGGACGTCCTGCCAGGGACCCTCGGCCTGGTGGGACGGCTGCCCGGACACCTTCAGTGCCGTGGTGATCTGCAGGTACGCGGCGTGCTCCAGGCGCTGCACCGTGATGTCGACGCCGGCATCTTCGAGGGTCTGCGGATCACTGAGGGAGGCGTTGAGGATCTCCGCCTCGGGGAAGTGAGCGGCCGCAGTACTCGCGGGGGCGATCAGCGTGACGGGGACCGTGCCCGACTTGTCGATGACATCGGCGAACCGCCAGGCCGTGTCCTCGTCCAGCGAGGATGCGCACAGCAGCAGGTACGGCTGATGCTCGGTTTCAGGCATCTGGTGCGCTTCCAGCAGCCGTTCGCTCAGATCGCGCAGGGCGTGCGTGGCTTGGCGCATGTGAGCGATCCGCGCGGTGGGCAGCAGCTGCGGCAGGTCATCGCCGAACCCCACGGTGACGACCTCGACTTCGCTTGCCCACGGGCTCATGCCGAGTTCCAGGGCCAGGGAGGTGCACACCTCGGTGATGTGGACCGGATTGCCGTCCAACAGCAGCGCGGGCAGCTGCGCGAGGTTGAGCAGCAGGAGGTCGCCCGCCTCGGTGCTGCCGACCGTGACCAGCCCCGGATACGGTGCCGGCACCTCGCGGGCGTCCTCTTCGTCCAGGAGTACGGCATTGGGGGGCAGGGCCCACCATCCGCCCTGCCCGGAGACGAAGGGCGCCGCGGGGTCCTGGGTGAGATCCTCGGGCAGCACCTCCACCGCGCGGGTACCGATCCGGGCAGCCCGCAGCTGCGGCAGGATCGCGTCCTCGTCCTGAGCCGCCTGGTGGGCCAGCGTCCGCAGTGCTACGTCGAGGCGGGCAGCGCCGCCCGGCTCGGCGGCCGCCGCCAACTGGGCCTCGGCCGTGGACGTCTCCGACGCGATGGCGATCTTCTCGCCGGGCTTGCGGCGGCGGCGCTGCAGCGTACGACGCAGGGCAAGAGCACCGGTGATGGCGGCCGCCAGCAGTGCACCGGCACCGAGAACGGTGCGCAGGTTCAGCGAGCTGCTTGCCGGAGCGGGCGCCGGGGCCTGGGACGCCGACGCGGTAGGGGAGGAGTCGGCAGCGGAGCCGGACGTTTCAGCTGACGCTGACGGGGAGGCGGCAGAGGGCGACGCGCTGACGCTGGGCTTCGGGGTCGCGGAGGCCGGTGCCGACGGAGACTGATCCTGCCCGGGCTGCTCGGCAGGGCGGCTGGCCGGTGCGCTGGGGGCCGAGGATTCTGGTGCGGGCGTGGTGGTCTGGCTCGGCGCGGGTGCCTGCTCGTCCCCCGTGCCGCCGCCCGGCTTCTGCTCACCGTCGGGCTTCTGGCTGGCCGGGGGAGTGGTCTCCTGACTGTCAGCCTTGTCACCCTGGTCCCGTCCCTGAGGCGGCTGCTCGGGCTGGGCGCCGGGCACAGTGACTTGCTGACCCGCGTAAATGACGTTCGGGTCGGTGATCGCGGGCAGGCCGTGCGGCTGTTGCTTGCCCCGGCTGGCCTTGAACAACTCCGGCCATTCGTCGCCGTCGCCGAGCTCTTTCGCCGCGATCTTCGACAGGTAGTCGCCCGAGTGGACCGTGACGACGCGCTCGCTCGTCTCGCCGGCAGCTGGGGCACTGTCACCCAGCTGCGCACGGAGACCGCCCACTCCAGTTGAGGTGTCGGGCATCTCCAGCCGCCAGCCGGGCTGCAGAAAGCTGTTCGCACGGAAAACGGTGCCGTCGACCATGGTGTGGCCCTCGTTCAGGGCAGCGATCTCCCGCCACCGCTCACCGTCCCCCAACTCTCGTTCAGCGATGCCCCACAGGCTCTCCGCGGGCCGCGTCTCGCGCACCGTGTACGTGGTGCGGGACGCCGGTGTGCTCGCAACGGAGGCCTGACTCTGCTCGGGTTCGGCTGCGGGCTGCGCCTGAGCTTGCCCGGGGACCGGGGCTGCCGAGGTGGCCGGCGCGGCCTGGGCGTCGGAAGCCAGCGCCGAACTGGTGGGCAGCAGCACCAAGATGCTGCCGATCAGGAGAGCCGCAGCGCGCTGCGAGGCGCCCATCCCGCGCGGGGCATGCCAAGTACGGCCCCGAACCTGCGCGATGAGCTCGCGTACCGTGCAGAACGTGAACTGCGCCCACCCGATCCACCCCACCGCCACGAGCAGCAGCAGGAACACGCTCCCGGTGTCCTGCCGGTCCAGCAAGTGCATGACGTCGTCGTGGGTGGCAGCCCAGATGACCGGGGTGGCCCACGCCAGCAGCAGCGGCAGCCCGACGACCGCGACCGCCAGGACCAGCAGACTCAGCACGGCCTTGAGAACCAGCGCCAGGGTGCGGCCGGCGGTTGCGGCGGGGGAGGGGGTGGTGCGCATCAGTTTCCTTCGGGAGCCGTGACGCCATGCAGGAGGACCGCCTTGCCATGGCCGGTCACCGACAGAGAGCCGATTCCAACCACCGACAAGAACTTGGTGTCGTACGTGCCGGTGACCGTGACAGTGAGCGTCTTGCCGTCGCCGGACACGCTGACCGTGCCGGTGGCACCGGCGGAGCGCAAGTAGGCCTGGGCTGCGGCGGCCGCGGCCTGCGGATCCACGACGATCGCCCTCCCACTGATCGCGTCGGCGGGATCGATGGCCTGCCCGCCTGCCCGCGCGGCTTCGCCGGCGACGTAGTCCGCGCGTTCTGTGGCGCGCATCTTGCTGCCACCGTCGACGGCGACGCCGATAATCCCGATCAGCGCGATGACGCACACGGCGACGAACACCGTGACGCCTCCGGCATCGTCCAGCCGCGCTCGGCGAAGGCAGATCTGGCGGAAGATCATCAGTCACCCCGCTGCCTGTACTGATCCACCACGGAGGTCGCCGTCGACGTGAGCGTCTTAGCTCCTGGCACACCCGGAAGTAGAAGGTCGGACAGATTGACCGTGCAGGTCACGGTCACGGTGACCGTGCCGACCTGCCCCACCGGCACACTGAGACCGCCAGTGTTGATACTGACGCTGGTCGACGCGCACTTGATGCCCTGGTCGTCCAGGGACTCGGCAGCCGCCGACTGCGCGGCGCTCTGCGCGGCCGCCGCTGTGCGGTGGATGGACGCCTCCCTTGCCGCATCCTCCGCCGCGGAGTCGATTTTCGCGCCGGAGGTGACGATCCGGCCGCCCGCGATCGCCATGCACAAAAACATGATCAAGGCTGGGAGGACGATCGCCGCCTCGATCGCGGCGCTGCCCTCATCGCTGCGTAGTCTTCCTGCCCAACGGGCCATGGATCGCACCTGATTCATTCCCCCGGGACAGTCCAGCGCTCCACGGGGCCGGATGCCGACTGCGTGACCTGCAGGCCCGGCACACCCGGGATCATGGACAGGGCCGTGCCGGACACCTGGACCCGCACCCGCTGTCCGTCGCTGCCAGCGGAGACGCTGTAGCCGCTCAGGCTGTCACCGGCGGTGCGCCCCAGCACGTTCCGCGCCTGGGCCGCACCGTCGGCCGGACTCGACTGGTAGGCGCGGGCGGCGGTGAGGCCCTCGCGGGCAGCGGTCAGAGCGATCTGCCGGGCGTAGTACCACATGGAAGCCTGGACGACGGCGACCGTGGCAAGCAGCACGAACGGGAAGATGATCGCCATCTGGATGCTCGTGTCCCCGCGGTCGTCACGCCATCGGCGCCCCTCCCACCAGGCCGTCAGCCGCTCGGGAGGCTTCATCACAGGCCGTTGAGCTTGCCGTTGTACTTGGCGATCACGACGGCGATGGTGCCAGCGATCAGAACGGCACCGGTGACGGCGGCCACCCAGATGATGACGGTCGTGGTGGAGATGTCGCCCCGGTCCGGTCGGCGGGAGGCCTCCTGAAGGCCTTCCTGCACTCGGGTGGTGAGCCGGAGGACCGCGCTGTTGGCGCGTGCCCAGGTGCGCGCGCCCCGGCGGCCACGCCCCGGTCCGCGTGACGTGGTGGACGGGGCGGTGTGCGGGTGCGTGGTCGCACGGAGCACAGCACGACGGGTGCGGGCTGCGGTGTGCTTCATGTTCCTTTACCTCTCTGGAGCGTTGAACGAGTCGGAGTGGTCTTCAGACGGTCAGCATGCGGATCACGGCGGGGAAGGCCATCAGCAGCATCACCAAGACGGCTAGGAGCGCTCCCGGCGCGGTCATCTTTTCGCTGGCCGCGTTCGCCTCGGCGGCCTGGTCGGCCAGCAGTTCGGCGTTGAGCGCCGCGGTGCGGGCCCGCAGTGCTTTGTAGACGGCGGCGCCGTCGGTGGCGCTGCCGCGCATGATGTCGGCGACGTCGTCCAGGACGGGCAGGTCGTACTCGTGGGCGAGTTCGGTGAGCGCCTGGTACGGCGGGATCTTCTCCAGCCGGGCCCGGCGCAGGGCGCCCTGCAGATACAGGAAGGGCCAGCCCTCGCCGACCTCGGCGGCCTTCTCCAACGCCTCGGCGGGGCCGGCGTCGGCGGCCCGCTTGAGCGCGACCAGGTCGAGGTAGGCGGAAAGGGCGTGCGCGAACTCCTCCCGTGCCCGCTTGGCCTGGTCCCGCACGGCGATTTCGGGCGTGATGAACAGCAGGGCGGCGATGATGAGTCCGACGCCGGCGGGCACATAGAACGGCAGGCCCACGCCCGCGATGATCCACGGAATCGTCGCGATCACTGGGCAGAGCAGCCCCAGCGCGGCGAGCGCGGTCTTCTTGAGCATGAACTGGCCCGGCCCCTGCCCGAGCAGGGCCAGGTTCGTGGTGGGGACCCGCACGCCCGGCAGACGCTCGAGGCGGGCCAGCAGCCACCGGCCCCAGACCTCCTCGCGGTCCAGTTCCGGCTCGGGCATGGTCAGCGTGGCCGGGGCGCTGCGCTTGAGAGCCGGCCCCAACGCGGGCTGAGGCGGCAGCAGTTCCCGGATCAGCAAGGCGACGCCAGCGCCGACCGTACCGCCGGTCACAACGACGGGGAGCAGGTTCACGAGGCGGCTCCTTCCGGCTCTCGGGCGGTGGCCGGCAGTTCCGGCTCCGGCGCGGGAGCGGGCAGCCGGACAGTGCTGGACGGGTCGGTGATCAGGAATCGCGGGACGCGGCGGAAGTTGCCCAGCTGCCGCATCAGGGCGAGTACGCCGACGAACCCGGCCGTCAGGAAGGCGAGTACGAGCTGTCCGAGGAGAGTGGAGTACGGCTTCGTGTAGGACGGCACGAAGAACCCGGCCACCACGACGCCCACAGTGATGATGGTCATCCACCGCACGGTCGTGCGGGGCTTGGCCCGGTCCGCCTCGATGGCGCGCTTGCGGGCGACCTCTTCGCGGACGGTGCCAGACAGATCCTCCAGTGCCTGAGCCAGGCCGGGGCCGCGGTCGTTGACGGACAGGATGAGCGCGGCGACCACCTTGTCGGCTGTGACGTCGTCGAGTTCCTCGGCGAACGCTCGCAGGGCTCCGTCCGGCCGCCACCCCAGGCGCAGCCGGTCGGACAGGTTGATGATCTGCGGGGCGAGTTCGTCCGGCGCGCCCTGACGGCTGGTGATCATCGCCTGTTCCAGGCCCATGCCCAGCCGCAGCAGGCCGGCGAGCCGCTGCGTCCACTCGCTCAGCGCCTCCAGCTGGCCGATGCGGTCCTGCGCCATCTGCGCCGGGCTGATCAGCCAGGGCACGCCGATGACGGCTGCCCCCAGGAGCGCACCGCCGACGAAGTTCCCCGAGACCAGCCACACAGCGACGAAGACCACGACGGCCGCGGCGATGAGAGTACGTCTCCGCAGCCGGGCGTCCTCGCTCTGGTTCTTCCCTCCGCGCCAGGCCGCCTGCCAGCGCTTGAGTAGCGGGGCCCGGCGCGGCGCCGTGGTGCCAACGAGGCCAGCCACGACACCGATCAGTCCGCCGACCACGGCCATGCCGCACAGTAGCCCGAACAGCAGCGTCATCGGCTTACCCCCACCTTCAACGGCAGCGGTGCCTGCCAGGCCCCGTACGGCTGCTGCAGCAGACCGGAGTCGAAGCCGACGCGGCGCAGGTCATCGATGCAGCCCGGGTCCATCCGTGGTACCGCCCGCAGTTCGCCCCACTCACGGCCGGGGGAGAAGATCTCGTTGGTGGCGGGCCGGCCGTTCTCGCCGATGCCGGTCAGCTCCAGCACGTGGGAGACGTAGCGGTGGCGGCGGGCGCCGATCTGCGTCTCGTCCGTCATGTCGACGTAGACGATGAAGTCCAGGCCGTTGGCGGTCTGCCGGTAGGCGAGCTGCTCGGACAGGTTCTCCTGGGCGAGCGCGTACAGCTCGGCGATCCGGTCGAAGATGATGTCCGGGCGCCGCGCGTGGATGGTGCACAGGTTGCCGCCCGAGCCGTTCGTCAACGCCTGCATCATGGCGACGACTTCGGGGCCGCGGACCTCGCCGACCACGATCCGCTCCAGCGACATCCGCAGCGCGGGATGCATCAGGTCCAGGAGCGTGACCTCGCCGGCGCCGCGCCCGGTGACGTCCTTCTCACCGTTGGACTCGCGGCCCACCAGGGAGACGACCTGCTTGTGGTAGCCGTTGGCGTGGGCGAACAGCTCGTCCTCGGTCTGGATGGTTGCGAACCGGCACTCGGGGTCGAACTCCTTGAGCATCGCCCGCATCAGCGTGGTCTTCCCGGCCTTCTGCTTCCCCGCGATCATGATGTTCTTCTCGGCGCGCACGGCGGCGCCCAGAAACTCGCGCAGGATCGGGTCGATGGTCCCCAGCCGGACCAGGTCGTCGAGATTCGCGTGAGAGACCCGGTGCCGGCGGATGACCGCATACGTCATGGGCCCGAGCCCCGTGATGGCCTGAAGGCGGGAGCCGTCCTGCAGCGACAGAGCGAGAGTGGGGTTCGCGGTGGAGATCGTCCGCTCACTGTGCCCAGATCCCCGGGCCAACTCCCGCAGCAGCTCCAGCAGTTCCTCTTCCGAGTCCGCGATCGGGCCCACCCGGCGGCGTTCCCCATCGCCGTAGTCCAGCCACACCTCGTGCGGGCCCTGGATGATGATGTCCTCGACACGGTCGTCGTCCAGGTACGGCTGAAGCCGACCGGCCCGGAAGAGCAAGTCGTACACGGCGCGCCGCAGCGCCTCGTCTTCCTGCGGCGTCATCGCCTGGGCGTCGGACCACAGCGCGACGGCCTCGGCGATCCAGTTCAGGCAGCGCTGTTCTTCGCTGTCCCGGTCCATGTTGGGTTTGGTCTTGAGGAGTTCCTCGCGCTGCTTGGCGACCTGGGACGCGATGTCCCGGGCCACCCGGTAGTCGACGGTGATCTGAGGTGCTGCCGTGCCGAGGACCTGGGTACTCGCGGCAGCGCCGGCAGGCGCTGGAGCGCCGTTGGTCTGACGCCCCCACTCCTGGGGCGGAGGTGTCACCGTGGGGTCGGGGTGCAGGGGCCTAGCCTGCATGGGTCACCTCCCCGCCCGCCGTGCGTCCGAGGCGTGGATCGAGGCGAGCCCGGCGCATGGCGGTCCGCTGAAGAAGCAGCGTGCTGCTCGTGCGGGCGGCCTTCATCAGCGGCGACTTGGTGAAGTGGCGGGGCTGTTCGACGCCGTCGGAGAGCACACGGGCGTCCTTCGGCGCGTACGGCAGGGTGGCGATCACCGGTACCTGCAGGACACGCTGCACCTCGCCTGCGGGATACGGGCCCTCGTTGATCATCAGCACGCTGATGTCACCTACGCGTTCCTCGAGTGCGCGGACCCGGCCCTCTGCTGCCTGCAGGCAGCGCAGGGTGTTGCGGACGACCACGAAGGTGGCGTCGGCCTGCTCGGCCAGGATCCCGGAGGGCCCGTACGCGCCGCGGCGGCCGAGGTCGATGAGGACGTCGTGGCCGCTCTCGGCCTCGATGCCGCGGAACATCTGCGCGAGGATCTTCCAGACCTGGCCGAGGCTCGCCGACTGCGAGGGGTCGGTGAGGCCGGGCAGCAGCAGCCGGTCGCGCGGTGACTCCTTCTTGCTGTCCTCGCTGCTCAGGTCGATCAGTTGCCGCCAGAAGGCGTCGCTGAATTCGCCCTTGCGGGCGGCGACCGATAGGTTGCGCAGCCCGTACCGGTCGCCGAGCGTGCCCTGCAGCAGCCCGTGCAGGACGGCGCCGCCGTCCGGGTCGCACTCGGCCAGGATCATCCGCCGGCCTGCCTCCAGCGGCCATGACAGGAGCAGGGCGAGAGCGCTGGTGGTCACGCCGGGCGCGCCACTGCAGCCGGCGAGCGCGATGACAGCCATCAGTTGCCGTCCGGAGCGGCGAGGACCAGGCGCAGAGTGCCGGCCGCCTCCCACGCGGCGGCTGTGGGACCGTCGGTGGCGGACATCGCGACGTCGACGACCACGATTCCCGTACCCGGGGCGGCGCCGGACGCCTTCACGACCCGGCCGTCGATGGTCTGCGGAGCGGCGTCGGACGTCTTGCCGGTATCCGTCGTTCCCTGGGCCGGGACGTGCACCAGCTCGACCTTCTGGCCCGGCACCAGAGCGGTGGCCGGGATCTGCTTGGGCTCCAGGCCGATCGGCACCAGCTGCTCACCGGCCTTCACCAGCGAGTCCTTCGTCACCTGCGAGGGGGCGAGCAAGGAGCCGGGCTTGAGTTCCACGGCGGCCCGCTTGCCGACCACCGACTTCAGGTCGTCCGAGCGCACCGCCTTGACGGCTGGGTCCAGGGCGATGGACGCCTTGCCCAGGTCGTCCTCGGTGAGGACCTGGCCGACCTGGACGTCGCGGACCACGGTCACCACGTCGGTGCGGTTGCCGACCTGGAGCAGGAGGACGGCAACTCCGGCGCCTCCGGCGGCGATCAGCGCCAGCGACAGGGCGATGACGCCTGGTCGTCGCCTCCGGGCCGATACTCGGGGCGGGGTCACGGGCCCAGCCACACGTCCCTGCTGGGGGACGCCGATCGGAGCTGTGTCTACTTGGGTCTTGCTCACCGTTGTGTCCTTCCGGCGGCTTTACCTGACGACCTGGACTTCGCCGACCGCCACCTGCACGTTGGTCTGCCGGACCTCGGTGAGCTGGCCGGCTTGTCCGCCGCCCTGCCAGTTGATCGTCCATGTTGAGGTCGCGGTCACCGGGAACTTGCTGTTCTGGGCACCGGCCGAGGTCTTGGAGTACACATGTCCGCAGGTCGGGGACTGGGCCATGCCCTCGGACGATGTGTACGGGGTACCGGGGCCGGTGCAGGTCACGGAGGCGCCGTCGCCCATCGTCCAGACGATCTTCGACACCTCGGCGGTCGCGGTGAC
This sequence comes from Streptomyces sp. NPDC001204, assembly GCF_053598035.1. Classification (NCBI taxonomy): domain Bacteria; kingdom Bacillati; phylum Actinomycetota; class Actinomycetes; order Kitasatosporales; family Streptomycetaceae; genus Streptomyces; species Streptomyces sp. NPDC001204. The sequence continues at coordinate 28,943 of NZ_JBSFJL010000032.1, forward strand.
GGTGACCCCGCCCGCGGTGGCCGACGCGGTGTTCGGTCCGTACGTCGTGGCGCTCTGGTTGACCCACATCCACATCGGGACACCGACGGTGTACTTCCCGGCCGCGCGTGGGCTGGCGATGTCCGGACCAAGCAGCGTCATCGAGTCGACTGCCCGCTGCGCCAAGACAGCCGGGTCGACAGTCTCTTGCGGAGGCGGGTCGGCCAACCAGACCATCCGAGTGATGGTGTCGCCGTCGACGTCCCCCCAGCCACATGTCTGTTCGTACACGGCTCCGTCGCCGGGTTCGTGGCCTTTCCAGTCCAGGCTCCCGGCGGGTGGCTGCGGGTCTGCGAGCTTGTAAACGCAGACCGTCTTATCGGTGGGGTCGCGACCGACGGACGAACCGCTTCCACCTGTTCCGTCCGTGCTGCCGCTGCCGCCTGCTTTGCCGCCGCCCTTTCCGGGGACGTCTACCTCGACCTCGCAGTCGTACAGGCCGCACTCGATGCCGCCGTCGCCCTTGGGGTCATCCTCCGCGTAGCTGGTGACAGGGACAGAGAGCGTGGCCAGGACGGTTGCCGCTGTGATGACAATGCGGCGCGTCAGCATGACTTCCCCTGGGGCTCATCGCGGGTGACGCGCCACCCTTCCGGGTACTTCTCGACGATGCTGAGAATCCGGTACTTCGTCAGCCGGTTCTCCGGGAGTGACACCGGCTTCTTGGTCTCGGCATCGACCCTCCGCCACTTGGAGATGTCCAGGCAGCTGGAGACGGTAGCGTTGGGGATCTTGCCCGTGACGTTCACCTTGGTGACCGTCTGGTCGGTGAGGGCGACGCTGCCGGTATAGATGCGGCCGCGGTCGTGAGCGCGTTTGGCGTCTGCTTCGGCGTTCTTCAAGGCGGCGGATGCGGCGTACTGATCAAGTTGCGCGTTCTTGCCGGTGGGGTCGGCGTAGAGCTTTTCCATCTCCTGCCAGTAGGCCCCATATGTGGCGATCGCTTCCTTCTTCGCCGTGTCCTTCGGGTCAGCGGTGGCAGATGCCGTGGGGGACTGCGTGACGCTCGAGGACTCGTCCGTCGCCTCATCCTTCCCGCCGGATGAGCTGCACGCGGTCAAGGCGAGCGCAGCGCACAGCGTGATCGAGGCGGCGGCGACCTTTCGGAAGTGAACAGCGGAAAGAGGAATGTGTGCGCGACGTTTCACGATGCCTCCCCGTACGGCGCGGTGTGACATGACCGCTGCCTGAGCCGCCGACTGACGGCAGTTCAGTTCCGCAACCCGGTCCAGCTGCGGTGATCCGTTTGCGTAGCGGCAAGATTACGCATATGCCAGTCAACTTCCCAGCTCGATATTTGAGTTCACTCGCACAACTCGGGACTTATCCGGTCACTTTCGGGACCAGATCTCGATTTGTAGATCTGTGTCTTCGCTCGTTCCGCTTACGCACGAACGGATGGCCTTCGGTGGGACGGTCCCAGCCTCCTGTCATGCGAACGAGACCTCCACCCGCCGGTTCTTCTTCCGATCGGCCTCCGTGGTGTTGGACGCGACCGCGTGCCTTTCCTCGAACCCCTGCGTCTCGAACACGACTGTCGTGGAGCGAAGTTCTGCGGCCAGAGCGGCCCGCACGGCGCTGGCGCGCTGCTTGGAGAGCACGTCGCCGTGCACGGAGGAGCCGAGGTTGTCGGTGAAGCCGGAGACTCGGACTCGTGTCGCTGTCCGCTGCTCGATCTCCCGGGCGATCGCGGTGATGCGGGACCGTGCCGCATCACTCAGCCGTGCACTGTCCTTGGTGCACAGCACCTCGGCCTGTAGCTCGTACGTCACCTCCGTGTTCGTGTCCGTGCGGCGCACGGCGTCGTCCTGGTCCCCCGACCACCCGGCTGATGCCGGCCGGGTCCGAGGAGGATCGAGAATCTTCGGAGGGGCGAGCCTCGCGCTGCTGCGTAGCGGCGCGAGGCCGAAGCTGCTCCGGTGGGAACTGGCGGCCACTCCCAGCATCAGCCCTGCCATGATCGCCAGCGCCGCGAGGCGCCTGCTCAGGGTCGTGGTGGTCCAAGTGCTCATGGAACTGCGTCCTTTCGGTGAGGAGTCCGCGAGGGAGGAGGTTGCGTGGCGGTCGCGGCCCCAGTGGCGGGCGGGTGTTGGGGCGTCCTCACCGGCCGGGCGTGAGTGTGGGCCACACGGTGATCACGTCACCGTCGAGCGTCACGTGCCGGTCCGGAAACCGGCCGCGGACCAGGTCCAGGTCGTCCAGGTCGAAGTCGCCGGCTCCCTCGAGCACGCAGGCGCTCCCGATGTGCGAGACGGCCCGCGTCCGCAGGGGCCACACATTCGCCTCGCATCCTTCGTTACTGCGAATCGCGCCAGTCGCCTGTGTCATCTGGCATCCCCTAATGTCCTTGCAAGCAAGGTGTTTCTGAGTCGACACCCCCGCTGTGCAGCAGTAAATTACTGGTTCGCGTGAGCAAAGTTCAAGCGGTTTTCGGAGCAGTTGCAAGGCTGCGACATTCGGCCGACCGCGACTGAAGCGGTGTCACAGCTCGGTCCAGGGACGGGGCTTGTCGCCAGCCAGCGGCTCCCACACGTCATCGGTGGCCCCGTGCTCTTCGATGTCTTCGAGGACGGCTGCTCCCAGCGGCACCTCGCGGGCCATCTCAGCCACGAGCGGATGGTGGGCGACCATGGCCCTGAGGTCGCTGATCCGGTTGTCCATCGCCTGCCGTCCGGCGCCGGTCAGCACGAAGAGAATCCGGGGGAACACCGGGTACCAGCGCAGCCATCCGGGCCTGCCCGCCTGCCGGCGCCGGCCGACCGGCTGCGGCTCGTACGCCCACAGACGGGCGTACTCGATCAGTTTCGCTGCCAGCCGCTCGGCGCCCATGGTGGCGCGGTCGACCTCGACGAACGCCCTCAGTTTCCGCCGCTGCTGGCCGTCGATGAGGGTGTAGTGCATGACCGCGTCGGCCACGACCTTCTCTCCGTCACCGATCGCGTGGAACACCTCGGGCGTCCAGTCCAGGTGTCCGTGCTCGTCGCCGCGGCGGCGGGCATCGGCGACGAATGTCAGGTGCGTGCGCACAACCGTCAGGGTGTGGGGGGTCTTCAGCGAGGCGGCCGTCGCCGTGGTGATCGGATACGGCGGGCGGCCCCGCAGCGCCGGCCAGTCCCGCGTGAGACGGGCACCCTTCGGCGTGAGGTACCAGACCCGGGTGCGATGGGACTGCGGCAGCACGGCGAAGTCGACCAGGCGCTCGTCGAGCAGATCGTTCAGCCGCTCCGAGACCGACTGGCGGGAGCGGTCGGGGCGCAGCAGGACGTGCAGCTGGCCGGTGGAGGCCATGCGGTGCTGGGCGAGCGTGGCCAGGAGCTGATGCGCGAGGGGCTCCACGGGGCTGGGCGTGAAGCCCGCCGCCGTACGGTCGTTCGGCTGGGCAGCGGTCATTTCCATTCGTTTTCCTTCGACAGGTGGACAGCGGCGGCGCCGGCGGGGGAGTGCGCGGCGAGGAAGGCGGTGACGCGGCCGAGCTGCTGCGCGGCGCGGTCGGTGAGCTGGTGCAGCGGGAGGGCTCCGGCGTTGGCCTGGGCGGCCCGCTCCAGCGCGGGGACCTCCCGCGGGCGGGCCTGGGGGGCGAAGACGTCGTCGAGATGGGGCCCGCGCAGCTGGATGGGTCCGATGCGCCGCCCGTGCACGTTCATGGAGACGTAGTGCTCGAACCGGTCCATGGTGGCGACCCGGTCGGGGCTGGGGTTGTCGCCCCACTCGGCGGTGATCGGTGCCACTGCCGACTTCGACCCGGCGGTGGTGGCCAGCGTGGACGCGTTCTGCACCAGGGACAGCCGCACTGCGGCCGGGAGGCGGGCCAGCAGCTGGGTCATGCCGTGGATGTGGCACCGGTACTTGCGGAGATCCTCGAACATCGCGGCGATGGTCTCCGGGGCCGCGCCGGTCAGCGTGATGAGCTCGTCGAAGTACGGGCGGAACGGCACCCGCTTCTCCTCGGGTGTGTCCCGCCTAGAGCGGGCGGCCCGCAGCAGATCGCGGGCGAGCAGCGCGGTCAGGAGCCGGTCGGTGGGCCCGTTGCCGCCCGGGCACACCCACACGATCATCTTGGAGTCCATCGCCGTCCGGATGTTGTAGACGCCGACGGGCTGGCCGAGGAACGCGCGGGTGATGGGGTTGGCGGCCAGCCGGGCGATCGGGTTGAGGACCACGGCGAACGCGTCGGGCGGCAGGGTCGGGAACACCGACTGCCACCAGGAGCGGGTCTCCTCATCCAGGCGGGCCGCCACCGTCGCAAGGGCTGCCTTGCGGAACGCGCCGTCGGTGAGCAGGGCCCGTAACTGGAAGATCGTTGCCTGGTCCTCGGGCTGGCCGGCCTGGCAGGCCGCCTCGTTGACGGCGACCAGGACGGTGAGCGCGGCGGTGAGGATGGTGAGCGCGCGCGGTGCGGTCGCGTCGTCCCAGGCCAGTGCGGAGGCGTAGGCGTCGGCGATTGCCTCGACGACCTCGTGCGCCGTCTGGCCCTGGTGCATGGCGAGCGGATTCCACGAACTCACCCGCGGGTTGGGGCCGAGACCGTTGAGGTCGACCAGTGCGATCCGCGGCATCAGGGTGTCGTGCGCCAGGAACGGCAGGGCGCGCGGCCAGGAGTCGCGGTGCGGGTCGACGAAGATCAGCCCGCCGCCCGCGTGCGCCCAGCCGATCGCCTGGGCCAGGGCGCGTTCGGTCTTGCCGCCGCCGGCCTTGCCGACCCCGACCTCGAACAGAGTCTCCTCGGCGTAGGTGGCGACCAGCCGCTCCCGGCCGTCCGGGCCCCGGTAGATACCCTGCAGCAGCAACTCGGGCTCGCCGAAGGCGAAGGTCGGCAGGTCGCCGGCGAGTACCGGCAGGCGGCAGTTCATGGTGGGGGGCTTGAGCAGCCCGGTCAGCTCATCCAGCCGGACCCAGTTCGCGCGGGGCGGCTGGCAGTGCCCCTGATTCCAGCGGCGCTCGAAGCCGTGCCGGGTGGGCCAGTGGTCGGCGCCGAACCGCCACGGGCCCAGCCGCCAGCCGCGCATGGCCCACCGGGAGCGGCCGCCGAACACGTCGAATGCGGCCTGGAGCTGGGCGAGCCTCGCCTGGGCGCGGCCCTCGGTGTTCGAGGCGCACATCACCAGCAGCTGGACCCGGACGAGGTGGTCGTCCTCGGCGAGCTTGCCCAGCGCCTCGGCCGGCTCCACCCGGCGCGGGACCGGCGGCATCACCAGCCGCCGGCTGTTACCCGAGCCGGGGCTGTCACTGAGGAGCTGCTGCAGCTGAAAGCCCAGGGAGTCCTCGATGCCGCTGGCGTCCTGCCGCAGCCAGCGCGCGGCCCGCTGGGACTCCCTACGTTCACTCCGGCGTGCGGCGCTCATCAGCTGCAGGCGGCGTGCCCGCAGTGCCCACTTCGGGGCGCGCTGGATGTCGAGCCGGATCTCGGCGAGGTCGCCGAGCTCGGCGCGCAGATCGGCCACGGCGTCGACCAGCGGCTGGAGCGGGTCGGGGTTGAGCGGGACCACGCGCAGCGGGGAGGTGAGCTTGCCGCGGAGGATGAACTCGGCTCGCACGGTGTGAGTCCTCGGCTCGTCGACGATCGGCCGGGCCCGGTGGACGGTGATGTCCGGTCCGAACGGGGTGATGGACAGCAGCCGTTCACCGCCCGCCGGGCCCTCGATGCGGTAGCGCAACGGCGCACTGCCGTCCGCGCGCAGCCGGATCTGCACGGTCTTCGCCCTACGGGGCGCCCACCAGGGCATGGCCGTGGACGCGCGGGCGAGCTGGACGCCGCGCCGGAAGATCTCCTCCAGGCTCGGGTCGAAGTGCCGGTTGGAGACGAGCTCCAAGGCCATCCGCTCGGCGGAAGCCTTGGCCGCGAGCCGGCGTACCACCATCTCGCCCACGCCCCAGACCACGGCGATGGCCAGGGCGACCAGGTACCAGTGGTCGTAGAGCCAGTCGGCGGCGTCGACCAGGCTGGTGACCAGGCCGAGTACCTGACCTGCAGCCGTGTCATCGGCCCGGTCCGTCAGGTACGGGGCTGCGGATTCCACGTCGCTGCTCCCTTCTTCGAAGTTGTTCGGGTGAAGTGCCAGTCGGTGATGCGGAGGTCGGTGAAGGTGCCGCCGCGGTCCATGCCGGCCCACACCAGGTGGACCACCGCCTTGTTGGGGCTGCCGTCGCGGCGGGCGATCGCGGCCTGGATGCGGAAGTGAGCGGTGGCGAACGCCGGGACCACTTCCTGGCCGGAGTCGGGGAAGACCGTGGGCCACTTCGCGCGGCCGACTCCGGTGGCGTCCGCGCGTAGCAGCGCGCGCCCGGCGGTGAGCAACTCCCGCTCGTCGGCGGCGGGAAGGTCGGCGGGCCACGCCGCCTCCAGCGACCGCTGGATGGCACGGTCGCCGGCCACGCCCTCGCCATGCGGCGGCAGAGCGGACTCAACGACCGACGGTGTCGATCCCGCGGGTGTCGTGGAGGGAGCCGTGGCCACGGCCGTCTTCCGCCCAGGCGCGGAGGGCGCAGATGACGGATCCGTGGTCGCCCGGGCGGTCGGCGACGTCGCCGGAGCCGGCGGCTCTTGACCGTGCGGCATGCCCAGCAGGGCGATGCCGGCGATGGCGAGCAGTGCGGTGCTCAGCAACAGCAGACGCGGTGAGCGTGGGGTGGTGGTCACAGCAGCCGCGCTCCCCCCGCAAAGCCGGACATGGCGTTGACCGAGTCCAGCCGGACGACCGTGCCCGGGCGGGCAGCGTTGATCATTTGACCGCTGCCGAGGTAGATCCCGACGTGGTAGATCGTGGAATCGCGTCCGGGGGCGTAGGCGTAAAAGACGAGGTCGCCTGGCTTGAGGGCGCCGGTTCCGAGGCTCGCTGGGATGCGCTGGCCGACACCCGCCTGGGCGGCCGCGGTGCGCGGCAGGCTTATGCCGACCTTGGCGTACGCGTACACGGTCAGGCCCGAGCAGTCGAAGCCCTTGATGTTCGCGCCGCTCTTGCCGCTGGGGGAGCAGCAGATGCCGTACGACTTGCTGCTCGCGTTGCCGCCGCCCCATGAGTACGGCACCCCTCGCTGGGAGAGAGCCGCCTCGACGACGATGCGGACCTTCCCCGAGACGTTCTTCAGGTCCGGGTCCTTGGCGGCCGCCGTGTACTGGTCGATCCAGCCCAGCACGTTGGCGACGTACTCGCTCGAGTGGTTGTACTGCAGGATCGCGGACTTCAGCTGGGCGCGCTCGGTCAGGTCACGGCCGCCTCCGCACAAATAGATCGCGGCGCCGAGCGCAGCGTCGTCGGCGTTGTGCGGGTCGGCGATCTTGTCACCGTTGGCGTCCTTGCCGATCGACTCCCACGTGGAAGGCAGGAACTGGAAGGGGCCGACAGCTCGCTCACCTTGAGAGGTGCCGTCCCACTTGCCGTTGTCGGTGTCGGGGAAGGCGGTGGTGTTGCCGCCCTGGCCGGAGCCGTTGAGGAGAACCCCGTAGATCTTCGGCCGGATGTCGCCGTTGTCGGCGATGTTGCGGCCCACCGCGTGGTTGGACTCGACCTTCGCGATCCCGGCGAGGATCGGCCAGCGCATGCCCTGGCACTTCGGCACGTACTTCCCGACCTGCTGGACAGCCTTCTTGTAGGCGGTCAGCATCCGCGACGGGATGTCCGCGGCACTGCCGCCCTCGGCGATCCCGCCGTCATCCTGCTGGCCCGTCTTCAGCGCGACGTACGCGCTGATCGCGCTGCCAACCGGTGCACAGCACACGGCAGCGAACAGCAACAGCACCACCACACACCCCCACCGCGCCATCCGGCGCCGGGACGGCCTCACCCGTCCTCACCGTCCTCCGGCTGCCGGGCCCGCTCCTGGCGCCGACGCTCGGCGTCGGACGCGGTGCGCCGCATCAGCTCCTGGAAGCGGGCTCTCGCCTCGTCACGGGTGCTGCTGCGAGCGCCGCCTCCTCCGGGGAAGACCGGCCCGGACCGGTCCGGTGCCGGGCGTGCCGGACGCTGGGGCCCACCGCCTTCGAGCCGGGTCGGGGACGTCGGCGGGGCGGTCGGCTGGGTGCTGGCCCCGGCAGCAGGCGCAGCGGGCCGCGGTGAGGCCGGTCGTGCACGGCCCGGGAAACCAGAGCCGGCCGGACGCGGCACCGGTGCCGGTGATGGACGGGTCGGCAGGCGGCGACTGACGAAGGGACCCGTCCCCCCTCTGTCGTCCGTGTGATCCCTCACGACCCGGGACACGTGACGCCCCGTGTCGCCCCAGGCCCGGCCGTCCTCGCGGACGGTGTTGCCCCACACCCGTACCTGCTGGCGGGCGTCTTCGGAGTAGCGCGAGCCGCCCGTCCGGGCCCGGCGGACGTTGGCCGGCAGGCCGACCGTCGCCCCGTACGCGGCCCGCCCCCCGCGGTGCAGGATGCGGTAGCCGCGGAAGCGGACCAGCCGGTTGTGCGCCCGCGTCGACAGCAGGGTGCGGTCGCCGTTCTGGTCGTGCAGCACCTGGCCGGAGTTCCGGTCGACGACCTGGCCCTGCTCGTTGCGGTAGCGGTCGGGTGGGCCAGAGGGCCTCCGCGGCCCCGTGATGCCTGAACCGCCGTCGCCCTCGCCGTCGCCGCCGCCGTCCGGCATCCCGCCCGCGCCCGGGTCGCCGTCGGCGGTGGGCTTGCGCCACTTGGCCAACTGCTCCTTGTCCGGTCGGCGGCCGATCAGCAGCCAGTGCCCGCCCTTGGCGCCGAGCCGTGCACCCAGCCCGCCGACTGCCGCGGCCGCAGTCAGCGGGGCGAGCCCCCGCCCGGCTTCGGCCGTGGCATCGGCGAGGACACGGCCGGTGTCCACCGGCATACCCGCGCCGTCGAAGAACGAGGTGAGCGCGCCCATCAGCCGCTGCCGGGTGCCGAGCATTCCGAACCTGCCGCCGCCCCCGCCGGTGAAGGCGCGCAGCCCTGGGCCGTATCCGCCCATCGCTGCGGGGGAGTTCATGGCGAGGGCGGCGCCGAGTTCGGAGGTGTCGCCGGGCATGTGGGTGCCGCCGACCTTGGCGTAGCGCATGCGCATGGCCATCCGCCGGCCGAAGGAGACGATGCCGGTCAGGAGCCTGCGGTGCCCGGCGGCGCCTGCGATGGCCAGAACGTCGATGAGCAGGATCCGCTCGACCATCAAGTCAGGGCCGTTGGTGATGGTGGCGTCGACGGCGATCCCGAAGAACGGCACGAAGGCGCAGATCCCGACCATGGCCAGGACCGCGATCCCCCACAGCGACAGCCACTTCCACACCGACTGGCGCGCAGGCCCGGGCAGCATGCCCGCGACGAAGGTGACGCCGCCGACGGCCGCCGCCGCCACGCAGACCCCCTGGGTGCCGAGCATCACGATGGCGGAGGAGAGCAGCATGCCGCAGATGAACAGGGCGGCGATCAGCAGCAGGAAGGCTCCGCCGACCCGCCACCAGGTGGGCTTCTGTGCGTAGGCGGCACACGCTTTGCCGACCGGCCCGGCCCGCTTCATATCCGACAAGAACGCGTCGAACTCGCGGTCCTCGTCGGTGACGATCGCATTGGAAGTGTCCAGCAGTGCGCCGCCGGGCGTGAGCTCCGGCAGACCGCTGCCGCTGTCATCCCCACTGGGTGTGCCTTCGGTATAGCCGCGCTCGCAGTACTTCCGTCCGGGACCGCGGATCTTGCGGCAGACGTCCTTGCCCTCATCCGTGACCTTGGCGCCGACCTTGTACCCGCCCGTGATCCACTTCAGGTGGACGGCATAGGCCGTGCGGTCCGATGCCTTGGCGGGGTCCAGGATGCGCCCGTACTGAAGGAGCATGTACGGCTTGACGATCAGGGCGTTGGTGATCGAGTCCTGGATGGGCCGGGCCACCTCTGCTGCGTAGACCGGTCCTTCGCCTTCACGCTCCTCGCACTTGACCTCAGCGTTGCCGGCCATGCCGGCGCACGGGTCGTAGCTGGCGAGCTTGCCGCCCCAGTCGTAGGAGTTGACGCTCTGCTGGGCGACCTCAGCGGCCACCTGCTGGGACTGGCCCAAAGGTCCGTCCGTGCCGAGCAGGGTGTCGGGGCGGATGAGGGCCGAGGCGGCGATCGCCCCGATGAGCAGGGTGAGGAAGATTTCGCCCAGACCACGGCCGACCCGCCCGCGCACGATCATGAATGCGGCGAAGACGAACGCCCAGGCCAGCAGAAGCCCCTTCAACCCGAGGGTGTCGACCACCACGTGGTCGTAGGCGTCGGCGACCTTCTGCGCCGGGCGGGTGAGGATTTTCAGCAGCGGGAACCGGAAGGCCACCTCGATCGCCCACCCTGCCAGCCCGACGAGCAGCCGGATCAGGGTGAACAGGCCCGAAAGGGCGAAGGCCAGGGCCTGCGTCTTGAAAGCGAAGATGGAGCCACCTGAAGCGTTCAGGTCGTACCCGTCGATCGGCACACCCTCGGACGAGTAGATGTTCAAAGGGGCGAGCAGGTCTCCGGTCTCGCTATTGCTGCTGGCCGCGTACACGACCTGGCTGTTCACCAGGAGGAACACGCCGGTGAGCAGCACGACGAAGCCGGCCGAACGCAGGGTCGCGCGGTCTGGACGGAACACGTCAGCGCCGCCTTTGCCCAGCGGCCCGCAACCGCCACACCACCAGGGCAGCCGCACCCGCACCGGCGGGCACCAGCCTCCACGCAGCACCGGCTACGTCCCGCCGCTCAGCGGCGCCGGAGGCGGCGCCCCGCTCGCAGTACGCCTTGGCCCGGCCGACGATCAAAGCGCAGGAATCGTGGCGCGCGGGGCGGGTGTCGGCGGCGAACGCCTGTCCGGTGTGTGGCCACCACGCCTCCGGCACGCCCACCCCGAGGGCGAGAACGACCGCGGCAGCCACGACGGCGATCACGGTGAGGGCGCTCGCGGCGGCGGCAACACGCCGCGAGCGGCCCCAGGAAGAAGTAGTCATCAGACGGTTTCCTTCGGACGGGTCTCCACGGCGTCACCGACGGACGGCTCCGGCACGGAGGCGGAGGCAGAGCTCGTGCGGCGTCCTGGCGTGGTGGTGATGGAGGTGGTGATGCGCGGGATGCGAGGGATGGAGACCTTGATGCGGCCGGTGTTCTGCCGCGGGCAGGTCAGCAGGAACTCGCCCTCCCGGCCCTTCTGGCCGACGGGGGACAGGCCCGTGGTCACCAGCCGCAGCAGCTCGCCGTCGTCGGGGTCGAGTCCGACGAACTCCAGGCCGCGACGCGCGCGTTCACGGCCGGCGGTGCGGGCGAGCGCCCGGTAGGCCATCAGGCCTCGATCGGGGCCGAGTTCCTCGGCGTCGTGTGAGCCCGCCAGGAGCCCGGCGCCGTGCTTGCGGCCGTCGTGGAGGATCTCGTTGACCAGGGCCGTGCCTTCGGCGGACGAGGTGAGCCAGTACAGCTCGTCCAGGACCACCGCGGTGAACCGCTCGGGGTCCTCGAATGCGGTCTGCCGGGCGATCGCGGCGATCAGGTAGAGCACCGCGCGGCCGATCAGCGCCTCCAGCGGCTGCTGGTGCAGGACCTCCGGCTTGTCGAACGCGGCCTTCGGCGGCAGCTTCAGACCGGTCGTGGTGATCACGATCATGTCGGAGGCGCTGGAGGCGTCCAGCCGTACCGGCGGCAGCGTCGGGTCGAAGACCATCCGGGCCAGGGAGTTGGTGGCGACGACCCGGATGAGGCCGGCGAGGGTGGAGGCTGCGTCCTGCCGTTTGCCCGCCTCGCGCGTGGCCATCTCCTCGAGGACCTCAAGGACGCGGTGCATGGAGGGGGCGTCGCTGAGGGCGGCTTGCTCGACGGCGTGGTGGAGGACCTCGCCGTTGGTGCTCATCGGGCCGATGCCGAGCTGCAGGGTGAGGTAGGACAGGGCGTAGTGGCGGCCCTCCGGACCGTCGAACATGCGCAGCGGGTCGATGGACACCTCGGCCTGGGCGGCGTCGATGATCTGGACGCGGCCTTTGGCTGCGGTGCGGGCGAAGGTGGCCCACTCGCGTACGGGGGTGCGGTCGATGCAGATCGCGCAGCCGCCGCGCGCCCACACCGCCTCCGCGATCAGCTTCTGCAGGACGCTCTTGCCTGCGCCGAGGTCCCCGACGATGCCCATGGAGGCGGACGCATCGACCTTGGGCGCATCCGCCACGTTGATCATGACGGGGCGGGTGGTGCCGCAGTCCAGGTCGATCCCGAGGAACATCCCGTTGGGGTCGCCGACCTCCGCAGCGGTGAAGGCCCCGCCCAGCGCCCAGTCTTCGGAGACCTGGTGCTGGGTGAACTCCCGCACGACACCTGGCCGTACGGTGCCGGGCAGCCCCAGGGTGAACAAAGCCTCCTGCAGGCCGGCGGGGCGCACCGCGCGGTAGTCGGCGCCGCCGAGCAGCGCGGCCAGGGCGCGGGCGCGGGCGTCGCAGATTGCGGCGGTCGGCCCCCAGACCGTCAGCACGGTCACCGACTGCACCTCGACCTCCACGCTGGTGCGGGAGAGACGGGCGTCGAGCTCGCCGAGGTCGCGGGCGGCCTCGGTGAGGGAGGCGGGCATGCCGGTCGGACGGGCGTCGTACTGGTCGGCCTGGTCGATGAGTTCGTTCTTCTTGCGCCGCACCTGGTCGCGGGCCTTCTCCGCGGGCACGAGTGTCAGGTCGATGGTGTAGTCGACAGGAAAGTCGAGGGTTTCCAGCTGGGCGAACAGATCGGCGGCGTCCTGGCTGACCGCGGGCGGGCACTCGGCCAGCGCCAACTGCGCCTGGTAGCCCACCCCGGTGTCGGACTCGACCTGCAGCCAGCGCCGCCCCAGCGGTGAGCCGGTGTTCACTCGCCACCAGGCCTTGCGGCCCGAGCGGGTGATCCGGCCCGCGCTCTTGAGCTCGTCGACGTCGTCGAGTTCGGGGTCGATGCCGCCTTCCTGCAGGCGCACCTGGCCGAGGTCGGCGTAGCTGGGGGAGCGCAGCACACCGTCACGGAGCTGCCCGCCGTACATCTCGCTGGTCTCGGCCTCCGCCAGCAGCGGCTCCGCGAGGCCGCGGTGCAGGGCGTGCTGGATCATCCACACGATTTCCGCCGGGCGGGCCGGGCGGAAGGCGATACCGCCGGCGAGCGCGGCCTCCACCCGGGAGGCCTGCTCGCGATACGCGCTCACCTCGCGCCGTGCCACCGGCGCCGGCCGCATGCCCAGCATCGGCGCGAGTTCGGCCCACGCCGCGCCGAGCGATGCCGACACCTGCAGGCCGCCTGTCTCGGTCTGCAGGGGCACAGCGAGCCACAGGGTGCGGCGGTGCATCTCCTGGTCGTCAAGGAGATCGAGGGTGGCCTCGACGTTCTCCACCCACGGGTGCCGGCCTTCACCGGGTGCCTGCTCGGCGGGCTCGATGCCCTCGATCATCCGCAGGGCGACCTCGCCCGGGTCGACCTGGGCGCACATGCCGTACAGGCGCGGGGCCCCGGACAGCGAGCGCACCAAGTGGGTGATTTTTGCAAGCTGTTCGTCGCGGACGGCGGCGGGCACGTAGGTGCCCTGGACGGTCTCCTCGCGGCGTCCCTGCGCGTCCGGGCCCGGGTGAAGGCGGTAGACGGCCCACACGCTGCCGTGCGTCGACCAGACCAGGTGCCCGGCGATGTGACGGATCGGAACCCTCACCGCACACCCCCGCTCTGCTGGGCGAGCGCGAGCAGCTGCTGCACGCCCGACACCGGCCCCGTCGGCACCGCGGGAGCAGCCGTCTGTGTTGGGCGGGATGCGGACGAGCGCTGTGCGGCCGGGTCCGGGTGCGGAGCCCGGGCTAGACGCCGCGCAATTGCAGGGGATGGCGCGGGCTGCGCAGCGGGGCCGGGCGTGGGCGTGTCCTCGATGGTGAAGCCGCCGAGCAGCGGGTGGGGCGCGCGGTCGCGGGCGGCCCGCCCGCCGATCCGCCCGCCGCGGGGCTGCCAGCCGAGCAGCACCCAGCCGAGTGCGGCCTGCATCGGGGCCCGGCCCCGGATCTTCGGCCGGCGCACCATCCAGATGACCAAGACCCACGCGACGATGGGGATGGGCCCCATCCACGACCACCAGCCGATGGTCTTGATCAGGAGGAAGCCGCCGCCGACGGCGACCGCGATCTGGGCGGGCGTGTACGGGCCGAGCGGGATCTTCCAGTCGGCGACCTTGCCCAAGACCCAGGGGTGGCGGCGGGCGGCGGTGTAGAAGCGGCCCACCCGTGCCGCTGCCGCGGTCACAGCCAGCCCCCGGCGCCCGGCGAGTGGTCACGAGAGCCCGGGAGCTCGGACTGGACGATCCCAGGAACAGCGGGCCCGCCCTTGGACGGGTTCTTCACCTCGTCGGTGAACATGTTCGCCAGCTCGTTGCGCGAGTTGTACAGACCGAGCGCGATCACCATCAGCAGCAGGGCACCGATCCCCGCTTTGAGGCTGAACTTCTGGATCATGATGACGACGACGAGGCAGATCAGACCGGCCTGCAGGCCCTTGGTCGCCCACTCCTTGAACATGTTGATCCACGAGTTGCCGAGGTCGTCCAGCTGCCCGGCGAGCATCAGGCTGTGCACGGTGTTCATCGGGAACCCCCGTTTTGGGCAGTCCCGGACTCCAGCGCGGCGACTTCCCACCGGCCCGAGCGGGCCTTGAAAGTGAGCTCGTACGCCAGCGGCCACCGGCCGGTCGCGTCGTGGGCTTCCACCGAGGCGAGGACCCGCACCCTCGTGCCGTCCGCCGGTACCTGCTCGGCGGCCGCGGCCTCGTCGACCGCGGACACCTGCTGGACGGCAACAGCCGTGTAGGGGGCGGGGGAGACGGCGGTGAGCTTCACGCCGGGCGCGAGGTAGCGGTCGACCTCGCCGGCACCCGTCAGATAGGCGGTGAGGAATTCTCCGACCGCGGACGACAGATCACCCTCCGGGACGGTCACGGCGTACGACGACTTCGGAACCTCGGCCCGGGCCGGGCCGGCCACCACGCCGGGCGCACCGGTCACCGTGAACGAGGAGCCCGTGCTGTCGAAGGCCACCGGCACGGCGTAGTACCGCACCGATCCGTTGCCGTATTGCGCAGCCACCGTCACCGACCACGCGCCGGTGCCGCCCTGCGCACTGCGCACCGCCGTCACGGACTGAGGCGCCGATTGCGCATCGGCGGCCGGGTCGGGCAGTTCGACGTCCGGCGCCATCGACTGCGCAAGCCGTGCCTGCGCACTCGTCTCGTCGTTCGCGTCGCTGCGCAGCCACGCGCTGATGAACACCTGCGCATAGCCGCCCGGGTCGGTGGCGGCCGTCGCGGTGCGCACGGCGGTGGGCTTGGTCGCGGGGGCCGCCGCGACCGTGGTCGGGGGGGAGGCGACGGCGACGCACAGGGCGATGGGGCCGGCCGCGATGACGGTCCAGACCGCCACGCGTGAGAGGCGTACGCGGCGGCGCATCGCCTCCAGCCGGGCGCCGGCCGCCATCGGAGCAGCGGCCTCGCTCGGTGAGGCCTGCTTGCCAGGGGACATGGTCAAACTCCCAGGTCAGAACGGATGTTGCTGACCTCGAGAAAACCCGTCGACCCCGACCCGACCACCGACCATGAACCCCCGACCATGGTCACGATGGGGACACGAAGTCCATGGTCGGGGTCATGGTCGGCCCGACCATGACCCCGACCATGGGTAAGCCGGGAGCCGACGGCAGGCCATCGCGTCCGGCGCGGTTCCCCGGACCGGCGACCGCTGTGCGATCACCTGCCGCCCGGCTGCAGGGCCCGGACCCCGATGCCCAGACGGACGCCGGCCGGGCCGCGAAAGACACCTGCGCAGTGCGCCAGACGGACCTGCGCAAGAGAAGATCAGGAAGCCCGGCCGGCTTGCGCAGTGGCCCCAGCACAACTCGACTGCGCAGGATCCTCGACCGGTTGCGCAGCCCGATTGCGCAACGCCCGTCCACGGCTGCGCAGTCGGCTACGCAATCACTGAGCGCCCGGGCTGAAGGCGTCGTGGTCGGCCCGACCATGAGCCCGACCATGGCAGCTAGACGGCTCCGTTGCCGGATCGTGATCGATGGTCGGGGCTCGTGGCCGTCAGCGTGGTCGGGGTCGGCGGGTGAGCTGACGACATGGAACACACGCACGCCCGCGCACCCGGGTCAGCCGACCGCCCTACCTCGGCGGGCCCGGTGCGCTGCCTTGGCCACCACGCGCGGCCCGCTTCAGGGGCACGGCGGTGAGCCGCTTCGGGGCAGGCGTCCGGCGGGGGGTGATGGCGGCCGACCAGTTCACCCAGATCGCCAACGGGCTGTTCCGCGACAGCCGGCTTTCCTACAAAGCGAAGGGGATCTTCGGGTACGTCAGCACGCACCGGGACGGCTGGCAGGTCACCCTCGCCCACCTCGTTGCCGTCGGGCCCGATGGGCGGGAGGCGGTCCGGGCCGGTCTGAAGGAACTGGAACGGTATGGCTACCTCATCCGCGAACGCCTGCGGCGCCCGAACGGAACGCTCGGCGAGGTCGTCTACTCGATCACCGACCGCCCTGCCACCCTCGACGTCGCCCTGCTGGAAGCCACGTCCACCCTCGCGATCGAAGACGAACACGACGTCGGCTTCGGGGCGGGGATCCGGCGGGGGGTGATGGCGGCCGACCAGTTCACCCAGATCGCCAACGGCCTCTTCCGCGACTCGAAGCTGTCCTTCAAAGCGAAGGGGATCTTCGGGTACGTCAGCACGCACCGGGACGGCTGGCAGGTCACGGTGGCCGAACTGGTGCGCCGCGGTCGCGAAGGCGTCGACGCGGTCGCCACCGGGCTTCACCAGCTGGAGCGGCACGGATTCCTCTACCGCACCCGCGAGCGGAACCCCGACGGCACGCTCGGCCAGGCGCTGTACTTCATCACCGACCTGCCCGGCCTGCAAAACCCCAGGTCGCAACCAGAGTCGGGTTTTCCAAGATTGGCTGAGCCTACGTTGGCTGATCCCGGCACTAAGAACACCAAGAGAAAGAAGACCAACAAGCAGAACACCAGACCCCTCCGTCCGTGCGGCGGCGAACCGTCGCGAACACCTGGACGGACGGGCCAGCCGGACATGCCGACTTCTCCGCCAGCCGCGCCCGTGGCGGATGAGATGCACCCGGGGATCCTGCTGCTGCTCGAACTCGGGGCGGCTCGCCCCGAGCTGCTGCTGACTGGGCAGGCGCTGACCGATCAAGGCCGCGTCGTGACGGTGATGCTGGAGTCCGGCTGGAGCCGCGAGCAGCTGCGGCACGTCATCGCTGCCCGGCCCCTGCCGAATCCGGTGCGGACCACGGTCGGCGCGATCATTGCCGCCCGCCTGCGCGCTGCCCAGGCCTACCCGCCGCCCGCCATCGCGGCCGACCGCCACGACACACCCGCCTGGGACGTCCCGCCGCCGCAGTCGACCAGCTCTGCCGCCGCGCGGTCGGTGAGCGAGGCCCTCACCTATCGGGCCCTCGTGGAATGCGCCGGCTGCGGCGTTCCCGGAACGGCCCCCGGCGAGGACCTCTGCCCGGCCTGCCTCGGCTGGCCGCCGTGCCGCACCTGCCCGGGCCCCACCCCCCGGCGAGCCCACCCCGACGGTGACGGCCGCTGCACCACGTGCGCCTCCGCGTTGACCGACCAACCGGAAGGAAGCAGCCCGTGACCGACACGCTCCACACCCGGCCGCCGACCGCGGCGCACCACGCGCGTCCCTTCACCGGAGATCCGGGGCAGTGGGAGAAGGAACACTCCCGCGCCCTGCGGACCGGCCACGTCCGCGACAGCACCTGCACGGCCGCGTGCGAGCTCGTGCTCGTCCACGAACGCACCCCCTGGGGCTGGATCGCGTGGACCGTCCCCGGCGACGGCCTCCCGCCCGAGACTCCCCACCAGATCGGGGTGCTCACCCCGGCCGCCACCCGTACCCAGCGGCTGGCCCTGCGCTGGCTGACCAGGCGGCCCGCCCAGCGCATCACCCTGGACCCCGTCCCCGGATCCCTGCGGCTCTCCGCCGCCGCGGTCGCCCTCCTCAGCCTGATCGCCGGCCTTTTCGCTATCGGCTACGGCGTCCCCGTCGACGTCGCCCTCCCGGCGATGCTGCTCGCTCCGATACTCGCCGAGCACCTCACCGGCCGACTCGACGCTCGGGCCCGCGAACACGTGCGCAGCGTCGAAGGCGAAGACGCCGTCCGCTACATGCAGCGCCTCGCCGCCCTGCACACCGCGCTCGTCCGAGCCGCCGCCGGCAGCGACCGCTACGAGCTGCGCCGCTCGGCCGAGATCGGCCAACACCTGATGTGGGACGCCGCGGACCTGCTCCAGACCCGGGACCCCCGTTCGGCCTCAGCCAACCTCATCGCCCGCGAACGGCTGATGCTCCAACTCGCCGACCAGGTTGCCCAACTCCTGAAGCGCACCACCGCCCAGGACGGCACAGCTGGCACGGACCAGACCCGCGAACCTGAGCGGCCCTTGGGCCCCTACCCGCCCGGCGTCCGGCCGCCAACTCACCCGACGCCTCAGCACACGCCTGGCACATCACCGCTGAAGGGAACCCTCGTCATGACCCAGCCCGAACCCACTCCGGCTGTCCGCACCACCGGCGTCTATCTGCTCTTCGCGCACGAGCCGTACTACCCCGGCCCCGGCACCCAGGAGATCAACACCACAGTGGTGGCGGCCGACACCCTGCTCCACCCGCAGGTCCTCCAGCCCGATGGCGCCCGCATCCACGACCTTCTCACCCAGGGACGCCAGCCAGGCGAGATCATTCCGCTCGCCACCCTCACCCACGAACTGAACGGCGGCGCCGACTGGCCGACCGTCGGCGACTGGGAGCGCGTCACCATCGACCTGCTGCAGCTCGTCCGATCCGGGGACTGCGATGCCCTCAGCCTCGGCCTGCCCGAGATCGCGCGAGCCCTCGTCTGCATCGGTCCGGACAGCCAGGTGCGCGCCTTCGACGCCGCAGCTGACGAGTTCATCGTCTACGGGACCGCCGAGCGGGCCGCCGTGCTGGCCGAGGTCGAGGTGTTCCTCGCCGGCCTCGTGGCCGAACAAGACCTTTGGCCCGGCGACGGACTGTTCGCCCCGCTCGCCCGACGCGTATGAGCGGGCCAGGGACCAAGGCGGTACGGCGCCGACATCAGCAACTCAGCCAAAGGGAGCGCGGATGCTGATCGGATTCGAAGGACGGGCGGTGTGGGCGGACCTCCGGCGCCTGCTCCACCGCCTTGCGCAACGAGCCCGTTGCCTCTGGCGGTCCGTACGTTGACCGTTGCCGCTCCGTACGGCACACGGACTGGCCGGCACACAGACGGGAGCCCCAGGACTCGCCTGGGGCTCCGCGCTCTCTCGTGCCTGCCTGAACGGCCGGCTCACTTCGACCGACCTGCCGTCACGACGGCAGGACCTTCAGTGTCTTCTGTGCCGCCCAGGTGGCGACGGTGACCGGCACGGCGTCGCCGACCTGGAGCTTCTGGTCGCCCTCGCTGCCAGCGAAGACGTGGTGTGAGGGGAAGCCTTGGGCACGGGCGTTCTCCACGACGGTCAGGGGCCGGTACTCGCACTCGTCGATGTCCAAGTTCGCGGCGGGGCGCGCGAGATAGTGGTGGGCGCCGCCCTGCGCGGTGACGGTTCCGATCGGCTCGTTGAGCGGGGTTGGCCGACCGTGGTTGCGGCGGGTGACGATGAACGGTTTGCCGCCGAATTTCCTGTGTCCTTCCTCGACCTGGGCGCGGGCCGCGGCCGAGTACGCCTCGAACTCTTTGCGGTCCTGTCGACCGTCGCCGAACCGGTGGCCTCGCACGTCCATGTCGAGGACCTCGCCGATGCCGCGCATGACCGGCTCCACGCGCACATGGCAGCGTGGTGTCGGGCACACGTAGTAGTACGACTGCTTCGCCGTGGACGGGCGCCCGGATACGGGCTTGCGGCGCAGGTACCCGCCGATGCGGCGGCCGCGTTCGACACCGGGCCAATGCTGAATGCCCTTGACCAGGCCGCACGACGGGCAAAGCGCATCCGGCCTGGGCCGAAGGTCTGGCACCACGCCGAGGTCTTTGCGGACCATCACCCACACGAGCCGGTCGCGGTACTGCGGGACCGGGCCGAGGACGCCGTCCGGCGTGTCGACGCCGATGTGCGCGGAGTTCACGCAGGCGATCGTCGGGTGGTAGCCGTGGGGCCCGAGGGCGTCCCACACGCGCAACCAGGCGTCGAACATCCTCGGATTGTTGGTGAAGAAACCCGGCACGTTCTCACCGACGTAGGCCAGCGGTCCGTGGACGTCGGCGTAGCGGATCGGCTCCCACGCCGTCATCCGGGTCTGCTCCCACCGGCTCGGCTTGGCCACATTGCCCTCGCCGACATCGAACTCTTCCTGGACGCGGGCCTTGGAGTTGCCGCCTGCAGGGGTGGCTTCCCGGCAGATCGGCGAGCCGACCAGGACGTCCGCGTAGGGAAGGGTGCGCATGTCGATCGTCTGGATCGCGGCCTCGCGCACGTACAGGCCCGGGACGTTGGCGCGCGCGGTGGCGACGGCGGCCGGGTTGTGGTTGGCGCCGAAGCGCGGGGCGTATCCGGCGTTCATGAAGCCGCGGCCGTCGCCCCAGCCTCCGCTGAACAAGTGACCAGAGGTGTACACGTCACGCCTCCTGGTCCGCGGCGGCGGTGGGGTTCCCTGCTGCGCAGCCGTCGCAGCTGCCGGGCAGGGCGTCCGCCGGGGTGCCGGGGCGGACGTAGCGAGCCCGCTTGGCGGGCTTCTTCAGCGCGGCCTCGACGGCGTTCTCCAGGGCGTCGAACTCGGGTCCTTCGTCCTCGATGACCACCCCCGGATCGGGTGCTCCCGGCCGGGCGGCCCGCTCGATCAACTCGGCCATGCTGGTGTTGGGGTTGAAGGGGACGCCCCGCACCCGCTCGACGAGGGCGTACAGTTCCGCCAGCCGCGGCCGGCGCTTCACGGCGAGCAGCAGGTCCCGCTGGGAGGCGAGGACGCACAGCGAGCAGGAGCAAGCGGCTGGATCCCTTCCAATCTCCCGCGCCCGGGTGGGAGTCGTAGCACCACTGGTGAGGAAGACCCTGCTCGTCCGTCCAGTCCTTGACCTCCTGGGTGGTCACCTGATGGGCGGGAGACCACTCGTGTACGACACGGGCCGTGTTGTCCGTCGTCGTACGGAACGCAGGCTGCTTCTTGCGATCCGGGCTCTCATCCGCCCTGATCCCCAGGACGTTCGCGCAGACCACCGGACGGCCAAGCTGCTTCTTGCGGGCCCGGACCATGGAGCTGAAGGCGCCATAGATGAGGCCGGTCTTCCAGTCGCTGCGGCAGGGGAGCACACCCTTCCACGGCCAGTCACCGCGCTCGGCGATGTAGGTCAACAGGTCGTACGGGACGCGCTCGCTCTCCAGATCACGAGCCCGCCGGACCTCGATGTGCCGCTCGAGAGGCACGCCCAGGGCCCGGCTGTGAAGGGCCGCCAGTTCGCTGCTGCCGGGGTAGCGGACGCCGCCGACCGTGACGGCGGGCCACCCCAGCGGACCGAGACTGGCATGGATGGTGTAGACCCGGTCCTCGACGCCGGCGGCGCGCGCAGCGTCCAGAGCCAGAGCGGCGGCGCGGGGACCGTCCTTCCCGCCCGAGAGATTGAGGATGTAGATGTCGACCTCGTCTGGGACGAGGTCGGTCATGGGGTCGGTTCCCTCTTCGGTGGTGAACAGACCGAGCTGCAGGCTGCTGCTCATGCGCGACGTCTCCTTGTGAGCTGAGTTGGTGGCCTGTGGGCCGGGCGTTGCCGCGCCCGGCCCACAGAGACTCCTGAGAGTGGTGACCGCTCCAGGTTGCCGCCTGAAACTTAAAATCAATTATACGCTCTTGTGGGCGTCTTGGCAACCCTGCTCACAGCTGTGGCCCCCGGTGGACCGGGGGCCACAGCCAGGCGTTTCGCGGCCACGCGAGGCGGCGCTTGCCTGTGGTGGTAGTCGGTGGTCGACGGTACGCGTTCTCGCGCGCGGCGATCACACAGCGGGCAGCAGGTCAGGAGCGTCGTCTACGCCGAGCAGCAGGACGTGGTGGCCGACGGCCTCGGTCACGCCGTCGGTGACCCGCTCGACGTCCAGGCGCATCCGGATGCGGCCGGCGCCTTCGCCGTTGGCTGCAAGATCGTGTTCCAGTTCGTCGTCGAGGCGGTCCAGGGCGGCCTCGGTCGCGGCGTAGTCGGCCAGGTCGCGGGCGAGGAGCTGGCGAGTGGTGGTGTCGCGGAGCTGGTAGCTGGTCATCGGGACTCGTCCTTCGGCGTGGGGTGATCAGTGGTCGAGTCGGCGAGCCTGCGTGCCGCGTTCACCGCGCGCGACCAGACGTCGGGGCTGCCGCCGTGCTCGCGGGCGAGGGAGGCGGCGAGTCCACGGATGTCACCGCGCTCGCGCAGGGCGGCCAGGGCGACGGCCGCCCGCCGGTCGGCTTCCGAGCGGGCCGGCGCGGCCGCGGGCCGGTGCTCGAGGGCGTTGCGTACGACGTACTCCCAAGACCTCTGCGGTCCCCCGTACTGCACGCTGAGCTCCGCGGCCAGCCCCGGGTGGTAGCCGTCGCGGTCGATCGCCTTGGCGGCGTACTGCTCGGCGAGCTGCGTGGCCGTGAGCGGCTCACCGCCGACGTGGGCGCTCAGCTCGGCCGCGAGGGCCTCCTCGAGGGCGGAGGGCCGGCCGACGGCCGCGTCGGCCTGGGGCCCAGGACGGCGGCCGGCCTTGCCGAGCTTGTCCCCGGTGCGCTTCTTGTCGAAGTCCTGCAGGTCGCCGACGCGGAAACCGGGGATCATGCGGCCGGTCGGGCCCTCGACCGGCTCGGCGAGGGGCTTCGGGAAGTAGTCGGGGTTGTCCTTCAGGTACTTGCGGATGGCCGAGGCTCCGTTGAAGCCCAGCCACTTGGCAGCCGTGTTGATGGAGACGACATCCTCCGGGTCGGCCTGGTACAGCTCGGGGTCGGCCTTGAGGACCTTGCTCGCCTTCTCCTGCTGGAACCAGGTGTAGAAGTCGCGGAACTGCTGCTCGTCGTAGAAGTCGGTCCCGTCGATGCGCTCCTTCTCCGGGTGACGGTGCTCCTCCGGCTGCTCGAGGCGCACCTTGTACCAGCGGGCCGCGGTGCCGACGCTGGCGCCGGTGAACTCGCGGATCCAGTCGCGGTTGACCACGGCACGGTCGCCGACGACGCGACGCTGCGGGTTCAGGGCCTTGGACATTGCACTCTCCGGTTCGGATCGCGGCCCTATACTGAGGGCCTGCTCCTCTTTGTTCCTCTGGCGCTCACGCGCCGGCGGGCGAGTCGAGTTGGTGAAGGTGGTCGGCGGGACGTTCGGTCGGGGTTGCCGCCCTGGGGCGACACCCTCGTGAGAGGGTGCCTTCCGCCGCCCACCGCTTTTGCCGCTAGTTTCGCGTAATCAATATGACGCTCTTGCTGGATGGCTGTCAATCTCGCCGGCACCCAGAGCACGTCACGGCCGGCTGCGGCGGTGCGCGGCCCACTCTCGTTCGAAGTGCGGCACCTTCTTGTCCCGGACCTGGAACGGGGCGGTGACCATCAGCTCTTCCACGGTCGGAAGGGCCGGTCCGCGCTGTTGGACACACGCCCGCACCCGCCTGTAGCGCTCGTCGACCTCGACCGGGGTTCGTGGCGCATGGTGGGCCGTCGATCACAGGACGGGTGCGCCGTCGCGGAGGTACAGCGGCCGTCCCTCGTCCAGGGCCTTCAAGGCGCCGTCGAACCGGCGCCGGGTCCGGTCCGGGAGCCGGACCCCGGCTTCGGCGGCTGTGACGAAGGCGGCCTCGGACAGTTCTTCGTCTCGCGGCTGGAGCCGGTCGGCCTGGTCCTGGTCGATGGTGCCGCCATAGAAGATGAACGCGAGTTGGTCATCCCAGGGACCGTGCGGGGCCACCCAGTCCACCACCAGCAGCCCGAGCAGGCTGACGCGAAGTCCGAGTTCCTCGATGAGCTCCCGGTGTACAGCGTCCTCCGGCGGCTCGTTGGCCTCCGCCATCCCGCCGGGCAGGTCCCATCCAGGCTTGTAGGTAGGGTTCACCAGGAGCACGCGTCCGGTTGGATCTCTCAGCAGCACATCGGCGGCCACGCGTTTGCGGGCCTGCTTCGCGTTGCCCTCCGCGAGATAGGCATTCCAGGCTTCGGGGTCGGCAGGGGTAGGGGTGGTGGGCCTCATGCTGCGGTGCCTCCCGGGGACGGCGGGATGAGATCGGCCAGCAGGAGCATTCTGACGCGGCGCGCGTCATCGAACCTGACCAGGTACTCCCGGACCGGCGGGTACCCCCGGTGCGCCTCCAGTAGCCGGCGCAGCTCGTCCAGTTGCTGCACCACCCGGACCGAACCCAGGGTCGGGCTCGTGCTCAGCAGGTCATGTCCGACGCTCACCGCGGCGTCCAGGTCACCCCGGCGCACATAGATGTCCACGAGGCTGATGCGGCTGAGTGCAAGTGACCGGGCCCGGCCCGTCTCCCGCAGTGCGACCGCCTGTTCGGCATGTGTCAGGGCCTCGTCGTACCGTTCCAGGTCGCGCAGGATCAGCGCTGACTCACTGGCCAGCGCGGCAGCGTCGAACGGGCTCAGCCACGGGTGATCCGCGGCGGGCACGGAGTCGAGATCATCATGGGCCGCCTCGAGAGCGCGGGCGGCCGGGGTCCGCTGCGCTGCCACAGCGAGGGCCCGTGCCTGCATGGTGTGCAGCCGGGCCGTCAGTGCCGGAATCCGCGGCCCCTGCGCGGCCAGATCGAGCCCGGTCCGTGCCCAGCCGACGGCCGCCGCCGCGTCCCCGGTCTGAAGTGCAAGGTGGCTGCTGCTCGCGGCGACGTTCGCGGCCAGCGGCAGATCACCGGAAGTGCGAGCAAGGGGGAGTGCGCGGGCGAAGTGCTGAGCGGCGCGGTCGTCGTGGCCGGAGTCGTGAGCCATCCATCCGGCCATCTCGGTCAGCGCGGCTGCGGCGGCGAACACCTGCGGGCCGGAACTGATGTCGACCAGCCGGGGCGCCACCCGGTCTGACAGGTGCCGCACGACAGCCCCGTACAGCCGACCGCCGCCGGTCTGCCGGTCCGCGCTGCGGAAGTGGCCCATGGCCGCCAAGACGTCACCGTCGGGCGGCGGGTGGTCGGCCCGCTGATGCTCGGCTGTTGCAGGCGAGGGCTCCCACGACCGGCGCGCCAGCCCCAGCAGATGACCGGGAATGTGGAAGGCATCGGCGATCTGCTCAAACAGGGCCATCTTCTCCACGCGGCTCTTGCCGTTCATGTAGTCGTACAGACGGCCCTGTGTGATGTCCACTGCGGCGGCGATCCGCCGCGTACTGACCCCACGCGCATTGAGCATCCGGAACACCGCGCCCATGTCCCGCTCCGCGCACGCCCTGAGCAGGCGCTCGTCTCCAAGCAGTCCGGCGACGACCTCACGCACGTGTGGTGACTGGCGGTCCATCTGCAACTCCCCCGAGTAGCGGTGAACCGATGCTACGACCAACGACCCTGCGGTGACTCCGAGTTGGAGTCACCGTCTGGAGTCTCCCCGTCCCCCTTCGCGGTCGTTGACTGTCTGTCAGCCACCACGGGACACGCCCGTGACCGCCCCGCGGTGGCCGTCCCGCCCACATGCTTCTCCCCCCGAGGTACAGCGGGCGGGACCTCCCCCCAGTCGCCCCGACCAAGGCATTGACGATGACCATGACCGACGAGCAGGCGAGACCAGGACAGTTCCCGCGCCAGAGCGTCACCCTCGCGAGCGAGGCCGCCAGCGTTCCGGCGGCGCGTCGGATAGTCCGTGAGGCATGTGACGACTGGGAGATGGGCGCCGACGCCGCAGAGACTGGTGCCCTCTTGATGTCGGAACTCGTCACCAACGCGGTTCGACACGGCCAGTCGCACAGCGTCCGGGTGATCGCCGAGCGACCGCGCTCTGACCGGCTGCGCCTCGCGGTGGTCGACAAGTCCTGCCGGATGCCGGAGCTGGGCCTTGCCCGGCCGGACTCCTTCGGCGGCCGGGGCCTGGTCCTGGTCGACGTCCTCGCCGACTGCTGGGGCACCGACCTCCTCCCATGGGGGAAGCGCGTTTGGGCTGAGATCGTGGTCAAGGAGACTGACCGGTGACCGGCCGCCACAGCATGCCGACGCCGGACGGGAGAACTGCCGGCGCAACCCTCCTAGGAGCTGTGGCCGTCGGGCTCGGCCTCGTGGCCTCGACCGTCGCCACCGAAGTACGCAGCCCTCACGCGCTCGTCGGCCACAGCCGCCCCGACGCCGCCCCCGCACACCCCCCTGACTGCCCCCTCGGGACGACTCCCGAATGCCGATCCCCTACGGCACTGAACCCCGCAGTGGGGCGCACCATCCCTGACCGGTCCCGGGGCCGGAAAACAAGGCCGCCACGCCCCTGGCCACTGGGACGCACCAACCCTGCCCGCGTCCGCGCGGGCGGGTACCCGCCAGCCCCTGCCAGGTGAGATCCGCAAGTGCAATCCCATCGCCGTTCCGGAGGAGGACGACATGTTCTTGCCCTATCCCGTGATCGAACAGCTCGACGACGCCCAGGTGGCAGCCTGGAACAAGCACTTCGCTGGCGCCGGACACGAACGGCCCCGGGCGATCGAAGAGGGGATCTGGCGCAGGACGCAGGACCCGGCGAACGCCCAGCAGTCCGGCTGGAGCGAGGACGAGAACGGTCGCCGCCGCGTCGTGCACTACCGCCACAGGTACGAACTCGACTACACGTTCCCCGTGCCGCGCCTCGTCCTCGCGGAGCTGTACCTGTACACGTCGGTGCTTGCCCCGAAGGCCGAGATCGACGAGTACCGCGGCAACGTGCGCTCCTGGCTCGCCGAGGGCGGCTGGCGGGGGACGGACGGCACCACTTGGTCGAAGGGCGACCTTCGCGTCACCGTCACCCCGTACGACAGCCACCCGCAGGACGAGCGCGCCTCGCGGCAGACGCCGGCCGGGTTCTGCTCCCTCGACGTCGTGTTCATGTCCGAGGACTTCGAGGTGACGCGCAACGTCCGGCAGATGCCGTGGAACGTCCTGGCGGGCGGCATCCGCATCAAGGACCAGCGCGGCAACCCGACCTACGCCGACGACCTGAGCGAGCTGTCCAAGTACTTGCCCTTCCAGGTCGAGATCGGTTGCGGCACGAGCGTCGAGGCCGGGGTGCCGCCGCTGCACTTCCTGCACCAGGCGTACCGGGTGACCGAGCGCACCGACAACGTCATGAAGCAGACCCACCCGTTCATCCTGAGCCCGCAGAAGGACACCCTCGTCCGGGAGATGCTGCTCGACGCCACGGCGAAGGCGGACGAGCTGGTCACGATGTTCCGCGAGAGCTTCCTCGCCGAGCCGACGGCCGCGCACTACGCGCTCA
The DNA here is from genome assembly GCF_053598035.1 of Streptomyces sp. NPDC001204. Taxonomy (NCBI): domain Bacteria; kingdom Bacillati; phylum Actinomycetota; class Actinomycetes; order Kitasatosporales; family Streptomycetaceae; genus Streptomyces; species Streptomyces sp. NPDC001204. The sequence goes on from NZ_JBSFJL010000032.1 coordinate 56,281, forward strand.
AGGCCCTGCACGAAGCCGGCTACTTCGTCGGCCCCGTGCTCCAGCACAACTTCGACCTTCTCGCCGCACGGGCCGGGCTCGAAGAGTCTTCGTGCGCCGCTACGACCAGAAGATCCCGCCTGTGCCGTTCCACCCCGAGGCGAAGGCGCTCCTGGTCGTCGGCCTCCACGCCGACCGGCGGTCGGTCCAGAAGCGGGCCCGCGAGCGCGGCATGAAGGTCGTCTTTATCGACACCGAGGGCCTGGAGGAGTTCGGCAAGTACATGCCCTACCCGCTGGAGGGCCCGCAGGACGGCGACGTGATCGTGAAGGCCGAGGCCACGCCCACGCTCGTCGAGCTGTGTCGCCAGCTCGGCGTGAACGTTCCCGTCACCGCCCGGGCGGTCTGACCGGCACGGTTCCCGGGGCCGCGCTCGGTTCCCATGCGCGGCCCCAGCCCGTGAGCACACCCGAGAAGGGACTGTCCAGAGTGAATCGGTACTTGCAGAACCGTGAGCGGCTGCTGACCTCATCCCGGCCTCTGCCGGACTTCGAGGTTCTGGGATCGCAGGGACCGTGGCTGCACTGCGCCGGAGGCACCCGGATTTTCGACGGATCGAGCGGACTGCTGTGCACCAACGTGGGCCAGAGCAGCCCCAAGGTTCACGCCAGGATTGAGAAGCAGTTCTTCCGCTACTCCTTCGGCGGCGCCGCCGTCGTCCAGCCCCACATCCAGACGGAGCTGACGGACCGTCTGTGCACGGCCGTGGGCCGCCCGGACGACTCCGTAGCACTGACCACGTGCGGGACGCTCGGCGTCGAGGTCGCCGTGGGCCTGGCCCGGAACATCACCCGCGTTCGCGACAAGAAGCAGCGCGGGGACATCCTGACCTCGAACATGAGCTACCACGGGATGTCGGCGCTGACTCTCGCCCTGGCCGGCAACCATGCCCGCAGGCCGCGCCCGGAGGACGCGCTCGGCCTCGGCCCCGCCTTCCCGGCGCCCTACCCGCCGACGCACGCCCACGAGGGCCGCGGTTGCGACGCCTCGTGCGCCGACGAGATCATGAAGGAGATCGACAGCCGCGGAGCCGAGAACGTCGCCGCGGTGTTGATCGAGCCCGTCAACGGGACCACGGGCGGCGCCTTCGTGCCGCCCGACGGCTACCTTCGGCGGGTGTCGGAGTTCTGCCGGGAACGGGACGTCCTGGTCATCCACGACGAGGTGCTGACCGGGATGTGGCGCACCGGGACACCGCTCGCCAGTCACCACTGGGACGGCTGCGAGCCCGACATGGTGATCCTGTCCAAGGGGCTGGGCGCCGGGTACACAGGCGTCGGCGCCGTACTGGTGTCGCCCGAGATCGCTCCGTGGATCCGCCACGAGGACGCCGACCCGCTGCCGGCGATGGGCACCATGGCCACCCACCCCCTCATGGCGGCCGCCTGCCTGGGCGTCCTCGACGAGCTGGAGGCGATCGACTTCACCGCCTTCGAGGCCCGCGGGGAACGCCTCGGACAGGCCATGAAGTCCCTGAACGGCGTCGGGCCCGTGCAGGACATACGCGGGCTGGGCTTCCTCTACGGGGTGGAGGTCGCCCCAGGGCAGCTCTGGCCCGTGATGAAGGCCACAGAGGAACGGGGAGTGTTCTTCTACCCATTCACCGGCGCCGGAGAGCCCAAGAGCGAAGGGATAGTCGTCGCGCCCCCGCTGATCTCGACGGACGAGGACATCGAGTTCCTGATCACAGCCCTGTCCGGCGCGCTGGAGGCCGTGGGCTGACCGTCCGGACCCGCCCCGCACCACCGCTCGAACACTCCAACGAACTTACGAGCGACCCGACTTGGGTCCTCCTCGCCAACCGATAGCGTCGGGGGCACACCGGGTGTGGTGTGCCCCCGACGAGACAAGGACGACCAGCAATGCGTGTTTCCGTGATCGGCTGCGGTCACCTCGGTATCCCGCACGCGGCGGCGATGGCCGAACTCGGCCACGAGGTCATCGGCGTGGACGTCGACCAGGCCAAGGTCGATCGACTCAACGCCGGCGAATGCCCTATCTACGAGATCGGCCTGCCGGAACTGCTCGCCCGCCATACCCAGAGCGGACGTCTGCGCTTCACCACCGACGTCCGTGAGGCCGCCGACTTCGCCGAGCTGCACTTCATCGGCGTTGGCACCCCCATCGACGCCGACGGCCGCTCCTACGACACCGCGCAGGTCTTCGGCGCGATCCGTCAGCTCGCTCCCCACCTCGACCGGGCGTGCACGATCGTCGGGAAGTCCACCGTCACTGCCGGCACCACCCGTCAGGTCACCGCCCTCGCCCAGCGCCTGGCCCCCGCCGGCGAACAGGTCGACGTCGTATGGAACCCGGAGTTCCTGCGCGAAGGCCACGCTGTCGAGGACACCCTTCGCCCGGACCGGCTCATCGCCGGCGTCACCACTGCGGAGGGCGAGAAGGCGATCCGCGGCGTGTACGCCGGGATCATCGACGCGGGCGTGCCGATCTTCGTCACCGACCCGCAGACCGCGGAGTTGGCCAAGGGCGCCGCGAACACCTTCCTCGGCCTGAAGATCTCGTTCATCAACGCTGTCGCCGACATGTGCGAGGCCGCGGGCGGCGACGTCTCCCAGATCGTGGACATCCTGGGCATCGACCCCCGGATCGGCAGCGGCGGCATGCGGCCCGGCATCGGCTACGGCGGCGGCTGCCTCCCCAAGGACGTCCGCGCCTTCACCGCCTCCGCCCGACAGCTCGGCGCCGACCAGGCCGCTGCCCTCCTGCGCGCCGCCGAGGAGATCAACGAAAACCGCACCGACGTCGCGTTGGGCCTCATCACCCGCGCCCTCGGGGACCGCACCATCAAGGGCGCCCGGATCACCGTGTGGGGCGCCGCGTTCAAGCCCGGCACCAACGACGTACGCGAGTCCCCGGCCCTCGCCCTGTCCCAGGCCCTCCAGCAAGCAGGCGGCATCGTCACCGTTCACGACCCGCAGGCCGTGCCCACGGCGATGGTCCGCAACCCGGAGCTGGACTACACCGACGACCTGGCCGCCTCCCTCGACGGCGCCGAGCTCGTCGTCCTGGCCACCGAGTGGCCCCAGTACCGGCAGACCGACCCCCACGTCCTGGCCGACCGCCCGGCCACCCCCCTGCTCGTCGACTGCCGCACCACCCTCGACCCGGAGCCCTGGCGTTCAGCGGGCTGGACCATCCACCAGCTCGGACGCCCCGGCAAGTAGAACCGGCCCCCACCATGACCATCGACGACGTTCTTCTCCGCCGCGCCCGCGACGCCGACGCACGCGCCGCGGCCGATGTGTGGCTGCGTTCCTACGCCGCCGCGCTGCCGACCGTGCGCTGTCCACACGACGAAGCCGACGTACGGGACTGGTTCAAGCGCGTGCTCGTGCCGCAGTACGAGACTTGGGTGGCCGTCATGAGAAACAGCGTGGTGGGGCTCCTGGTGCTCAACGGCGGGGAGCTGAAGCAGCTCTACCTCGAACCAGAGTGGCGCGGGCGGGACCTCGGAGACCGGTTCATGGCCCTGGCCAAGCAGCAGCAGCCAAACGGCCTGTCGCTGTGGACATTCCAGATCAACGGACCGGCCCGACGCTTCTACGAGCGGCACGGCTTCGTCGAGGCCGAGTGCACCGACGGGCAGCGCAACGACGAACGCGAGCCAGACGTCCGCTACGTCTGGCAGCCACAGTCGTAGTCGCCCAGTTCGCCCGCCCGGCCGACGATGAAGGCGGTCCCCCGAACACCAGGGTGACCGCCTTCGCCATGGGGTCGACGGGTCTACGGTGACGCCCATGACAATTCTGATCGTCGGCGGCAGCGGCTTTCTGGGGTCCGAGCTGATCCGGCAGGCAAGAAGGGCGGGGCATACGACGGTCGGGACGTACACGACCGAGCCAGGTAACACCTCCCCAACCGCGTGGTGCCACCTCGATCTGCGGGACGTGGAAGGCCTGGACGCCGTCATGGCCGAGGTGAACCCGGGCGTCGTCATCAACGCATCGAGCGGCCGGGCCGACTGGGCGGTTACAGCGCAAGGCCCCCTCCAGCTCGGGATAGTGGCGGCGAAGCACGGAACCCGGATGGTTCACGTGTCCACCGACGCGGTGTTCTCCGGCGCCGGCCGAGTCCACTACGACGAGTCCTGTCTCCCGGACCCCGTCACCCCGTACGGCGCAGCCAAAGCCGCGGCCGAGACCGGGGTCCTCGCGGTGCATCCGAAGGCCGTTGTCGCCCGTACGTCGCTGATCATCGGCCACGGGCGTTCCGTGCACGAGCGCCTGGTGCACCAACTCGCCGCCGGCACCTTCGACGGCGCCCTGTTCACCGACGACATCCGCTGCCCGGTCCATGTCTCGGACCTGGCGGCCGCGCTGCTGGAACTGGCGTCGAGCGGCGCAGCAGGCATCTACCATGTTGCAGGGCCCGACGCCCTGAGCCGCCACGAACTCGGCGTCCTCATCGCCCAGCGCGACGGTCTCGACGCATCTTGTCTGCCCGCAGGCCTGCGGGCAGACAGCACCGCTCCAGGGGCCCTCGACGTACGCCTCGACAGCCGGGCGACCCAGAGGCAACTGCGCACCACGCTGCGCGGAGCTCGGCAGTTCTTGGGTCTCGCCGCGGCGCCGCCGAGCTGGAGGTCCGCTCAGCCGGACTGATCGGGAAGTGGGAAGGCGAACCCGCCCACGAAGCGATGATCGAAGCCGCGCGGCGGCTCGGCCTTTGTGCGACGTCCCGTGAGGTCAGCCGGTAGCCGCCGGGCAGGTCGGCGCGGGTGCGGTCACGGCCGCGCAGGTGGTGTTCGACGATGGTGTCGGAGATGGCGTAGGTCGGAGAGGCGGGCTCGAACTCGTACATGGCGCAGGCCTCCACAGGCGGCAGTCGGCGCGGGTGTGCGGGGGTGGTCAGCGGGTGATGCGGGCCCGGGCGCGGTCGGCCTGGACGTGGACGGCATCGGCGTGCGCGGCGGCGCGGACCTTGTCGGCCCACTCGGCGGCGCGCTGGGCCAGTCCGGCGAGGCGCACGAAGTAGGCGTCCTGGTGCTGGCGGGCGCGGTCCATCAGCGCCGCGTGCTCGGCGGTCAGCTCCTGGGCGGTGTACGCGGCGATCGCTTCCACGCCGTGGCGGCGGGTGACGCGTCCGAAGGGGCAGGCGCCTTCCTCCTGCTCGATGACGGCGACGTCGGCGGCGGGCCAGCCGGTGGCCTCGTCGCGCGGGCCGAGCTGGATGTCGAGCACGCACACCGCGTCTGCATCGTGCAGGCCGTCAGCCTGGTAGCGGATGTGCGGCCGGGGCACCGGGCCCGTCTGGCGCTCGGTGTGCGCGCGCCACAGTTCGGGGGAGGGGTCCTCCTCGTCCTGGTGGAGGCGGTGAAGGTAGGAGAGAAGGGCGGGCAGCTGCCAGGCGGGGGAGCCGAACGGCGCGGCCGGCATGGCGAGCCCGGCCCGGGCGATCAGGCCCGTGTGGTTACTGACGGCGGCCTGGGCGACGAACAGAGAGGCTTTCAGGCGGAGTTCGGAGCGGAGCATGACGAGGCCTTCCGGGCGGGCGGCGCGCAGAGAGGGAAGGGGGAGGGGGCCCGGGCCGGACCTGTCAGGTCCGGCCCGGGCAGCAGGTCAGGACGCGTCCTCGGAGTCCTCGACGCTCACGGCGTCCGGGTCGTCCGGGGTGTCCTCGTCGGCCTGTCCGTCGGCGTCGCCGCTTCCGGCTCGCCCTCCTGGTAGGGCTCGTCCTCGACGATGGCCTGTTCGACGCTGGAGAGCGGGTAGCCGATCTCGGCGAGGAACTTCAGCCACGTGCGGGCGTCCTCGCGGATCTCCCGCAGCTCGTACACGGCCGAGCGGGCGGTGCTGTCGGTGCGCCAGGTCCGGACCTCGCCCATCCGCTTCTCGAACGTCGCGGCCAGCACCGCGAAGTTCAGCAGGGTGAGCTTGGCCGGGGTCGCCGTGGCGGCGCGCTCGGCGGGGGCGTCGTAGCCGGTCAGCTCCTTGACCAGGTCCCGGCGGCCCGCGTCGCCCACCCACTGAGCCACCGGCTTGGGGCAGGCAAGGAGCTGCCCGGTGATGAACGCGGCGAGCGGCTTCGGTGCGGTCTTGCGGCCGATCAGGTCCTTCAGCCACGCCTGCCGGGCCTTCTCGGCGGCGCGGTAGGCCTTGTTGCCCGCCTTGACGTACTCGCGCGACGGCTCCGACGACTTGGCCTCACCCGTCGCCTGCGGCCGCTCCTCGGCCTGGTCGCCGTCCGTCTCGGGGGCGTCCTCCTGGGGCGGGTAGTGACCGAAGCGCTCCGGGTCGGTGCAGAAGTACTCGACCTCGCCGGGCTCGCGGGGATTCTCGGCCCAGGTCGCCACGTGGCCGGGGCACTCGGCGTGCGCCTCGGCGGTCATGGGCTCGCCGTCCGGGCCGTCCAGCTCGCTGAGCGGCTCGACGGTGGCCGGAAGCGTGTCGCCGTCCTCGGCCAGCCGCACACCCGCCGCCGTCAGCTGCGGGCGGACCTCGGCGCGGGCGCGCTGCTCCTCGCGGTCGTCGCGCTCCCACTGCACCTGGAACTCGAAGCGGCCCTTGGCGTAGGCGTCCAGCAGCCGGTCTACGGCGGCGGGGTCGTCGTCGAACTCGCCCAGCACCCCGAGGACTTCGAGGTCGAGGTCGTACGTACCGGCTTCGGCGAGTGCCGAACGGGTCCGCGCGCCGACCGACTTGGCGGTCTTCACCGCCTGGGACACGTCCCTGCGGGAGCGGCCGGTGAGCTCGACGACCCTGGCCTGCTTCATGCCCGCGCCGACCGCGCCGAACAGGGCGTCGGCCTGCTCCAGCTCGGTCAGGCCCCGGCGGTAGTCGTCGTCGTTCTCGATGAGCTGGTCGATGAAGTCCTCGCCCGCCTCGCGCAGGGAGGGGTCGAGCACGTACGCGGGGACCTCGATCGCGTCCTGCTCCGCCTCGGTCTCCTTGGTGGCCCGGGCGGCGAAGTAGCGCCGGTGGCCCATCTTCAGCTCGTAGGTGTCCTCGCCGAGCGGGAGGACCACGACGGGGACCTTCACGCCGTTGGCCGCGACGGACTTGCGGAACTTCTCGTCCAGGTTGAGGTCCTGGCGGACGTTGTTCTCGTTGACGCGGATCTGGCCGAGCTGCAGCGTGACCCGCTGCATCGGTGTGGTCGTTGCGGTGTCGCTCACGGATTGCTCCTTGTGCGATCGGTTGGTGTTGAGCAAGTTGCCGCTTGCTCATGAAATCAATTATACGCCATTCGATCCGTGGGGCAACACCTTTTTTCCGGGGAGTGCTGGGGGAACCGTGCTGGTCAGGGGCGCCCTTCGGGCGGGCGTCGGGGCGGTCAGGTCTCGGTCACCGTCACCGGGGGCAGGCCCATGTGGGCGGCCCAGGCTTCGGCGGCGTCGTGCAGGGTGCGAAAGCCGGTCGGCCAGATCGGATGCCGGGCCTTCTGGGTCGCGTAGACGTAGGTGAACACCTGCGGTCCCAGGCCGTGAGCGTGCTGCAGGCGGCCGGCCAGATGGGGGTGCTCAGGGCACCAGATGCGGTAGCGGCCCAAGGCGTCGAGCCCGTCACGGAACACGTCGCCGTGCTCCAGGTGGACGGCGACCGGCTCAGGCCGGGGCGGGGTGGCCCGTACTCCGCCCTTGGTCAGCACGGTGGCGAACCCGGCCTTGTGGAGGTGGGCGGCGATGTCTGCACGTAGGCGCAGCCAGGTGTCGCGGGCCGCTCCGGGCCTTGGCGGCTTCCCGAGATGGCGGCCGATGAGCAGCGTCACGTGGGCGGTGCCGTCCTCGCCTGAGTGGCCGACGGACACGGCCACCTGCTCTGCGGTGAGCTGCTGGCGCTTGACGGCGGGGAACCGGCTCGGGGGCAGGGCGCGGCGGGTGGCGCCCACGTACCAGGACGGTGCCCCCGGCCGGTAGGGGCAGCGGTGGCGGGCGGTCGGCGTGCTCATCGTGCGGCCTTGTCGGCGTCGCCGGAACGGTCGTCCGGGGCCGCTGCGGTGCGCCGGGTTACCTCGCCGTAGGCCTTCATGACGGCCTCGGTCGCCTCGTCGCCGACATAGCGGAAGGTGACGATGTTGAGGCCGTCGCCGAGAACCTGCGCGGTCACGCGCTCGATGGTCCCGCGCTTGCGGTACTCGACGATCAGGGACGGTTCGGGCCGGGTGACCTCGGCTCCGGGGACCAGTGCCACGAGGTGATCCGCCACGGCGGCCCGGGCCTCGGCGTGCTTGCGGGACTCCTCGTTGGCCGCGAGCACCTTCGGGTAGGTCTCGTCGTAGACCGGCAGCAGCTTGGTACGGACGGCCTGTTCCAGCGCCCTGCCGCCCCGGTCGGCGCGCATCTCCGTACGGGGGCGGTGCCGTTGCATCAGGCTGTACGAGGTGTCCGGGTAGGCGACCCTCGCCCGGACGTACCCCTCACGCTGTGCGGGGCTGATCTCGATGCGCCGCCCGTCGGGGTGTTCCAGAACGGCACCCTCCTTGCTGGATGCGGCGGACGGACGGGCTGTCCAGCCGCCGCCGGGCATCAACGGCGCGGCTTCGGCGGCGAGTTGGTAGGTGATGGACTGTTGCGGCTCCCTTGGAGATGAGCAGTCCTCACGTGCCGACCAGGGAGTTGCTCAGTTTCTGAGAGCAGGGTTCGGTAGAAGTTACTGGCAGGTAGGGGTGGTGCCTGCTTGAGTGCACGCCGCTGTCGGTTGGCTTGACCTGTGGTTTTGTGTGACGTCTCCGGGATCTGCTCAGCAGGAGCGTTAGTTGCTCAGGGGCAAAGGGCCGCCGGTAGTGGCGGTTGAGGGTTGCTGGTGTGAAGGCTCGGAGTCGGCCCTGTCCCGTGGTGTGTGGCATCACTTTGTCGGGCCTGGGCCGAGCGGGACGGGCACGCGCACGTAGGGTGACTCCTCGTACCAGCCCGGGGTAGCCCTGGGCGTTAGATGCGCGCAGCAGCGGGGGAGTACGCGATGCACGGCACCCAGGACACCAGGGCGGCGGATGTCCAGATCAGGCTCGACTCGGCGACTGGCCTCGAAGGTCACCTGGCGCTGATCGGGTGGCTCCGCGGTGAACGCGGTCTCCAGGGACGGGTCCACGTCGTGCCCGCCCCACCCGCGGAGAACGAGCTCGGCGCTGGTCTCGAACTGCTGACGGTGTCCCTCGGTTCCAGCGGGATCGCCACCGTCCTGGCCGGTTCCCTCGCCACCTGGTTGCAGAACCGCCGTACCCCGACCAAGATTCGCATCTCTGTCACCCGGGCCGACCGCACCCTGGAGCTCGAGACCGGTGACGCCGCCGAGGCTGAGGCGTTGATCCGGCGATTCCTGGCGGAGGACGCCGATGGAGTCTGACGACGCCGCCGTGCTCATCGGCGTCTCCAGCTACCGAGATCCCTCCCTCTTGGACGTGCCCGCCGCGCGCAACAGCCTGCACGCGATGCACCGGCTGCTGACCAGCCCCGAGTTGTGCGGCTGGTCCGAGGACCAGGTGCACGTTCTGGAGGACACCGCCGGGGCCACGGACCTGGCCCTGGAACTGCACCGCCTGGCCGAGGAAACCACGGGTACCCTGCTGATCTACTTCGTCGGCCACGGGGTTGTGAGCAAGTCCGGTGCGCTGTGCCTGGCCGCCGGCGATACCCAGCTGCGCTATCCCGACCTGACCGGCCTGGAGTATGACAAGGTCCGCAGCGCTCTCCTGGACTCACCGGCCCAGGTGAAGTTGGTGATCCTCGACTGCTGTTACTCGGGCCGGATCATCCATGGTCTGGCGGGCGCCGGTGAGAGCCAACTCGTGGATAGCACCGACATTCGCGGCGTCTATACGCTCACAGCAGCCGACCAGGTCGCGCACGTGCCTTCGCGAGACGAGACTGCTGCCACGTCCTTCACCCAGGTTCTGTGCGACGTTGTGCGAAGCGGCATCCCAGGTGCCCCGCCGGCGCTCGCTCTGACCGACATCTACCCGAAGCTCAAAAGCACGCTCAAGGCACGCGGTCTTCCCGAACCGAACCAGCGGGGGACCGACACTGTCGAGTCCTACCCCTTCAGCCGCAACGTCGCGTACACCGGCGGAACAGGATTCCGGCTGCTTCCTCAGGAGCACGTGGACCGCTTCCTCAGGATCCTCGCCGCGCAGCCGCACCACGTCCTCACGGCTGAGAGTATCGAGAAGCTGGAGGACTGGCCCGGTGTCTACCTTCTGCACCGGGAGTCCCGCGACGCCCCGGAGATCCTCTACGTCGCACGGAATGATCGATCGATCGCCGTCCGTCTCGGCCAACACCTGCGAAAGATCAGCGGACGCTGCCATATCGACGCCCGCGATCTCTCGTTCAGCTATCTCAAACTGGACGACGACCTCAGTGTCGTGGCGCCGGAGCGTCTTGTGCTCCAGCACCTCCACGCTCAGGGGCGTTCTCCGCTGTGGAACAACAGCGGCTTCGGCAACAACGACGCGGGGAGGGTGAGGGACTCCCACCGGCGTGGCGGCGACCACTTCGACGTACTCCATCCGATCGATCTGTCGTGGCCGGTTCGCTTCGATGTCCCAACGCTCAAGGTGACGGCGCACGAGATGGCAATGAATTTGCGAGCCCAACTCCCTTACGTCTTCCGCATCGAGGCCCGGGACGCCGAGCTCGACAGGGTGCAGCTGACCCTCCCGGAGAGCTCTCTCCGCGCCGATCGGGCCTTCCGCCTGCTTGCCGCTGCCTTGGGGGACTCATGGCAGATCAGCGCCCTGGTAGGCCAGGTTCTGATGTACCGGGAGCAGGGCACGAGGTACCCCAACGCCATCCGCTACTACGCGGGCATGCAGACGGTCACTGAAATGCCTGAAGTGTGCAAGGCGGCCGGCCTTCCTGACGGCAGCTAAGCGGCACGGCCTGCGCGGTGGCGGCCCTGGAACCCCTTGCGGTGCACGGTCAGGACCGCGTGGCTGGGGCTGGTGAGCCCTGCCATACTTTGGACTGAAACGTGGACGGGAGAGGTGCAAGTGATGCGGAGCTGCCAGTGAAGCGTCGTGCCGGCCCCGACGGGATGCACCTCTTCGACCGCCGCACCGGCCTGAACGTACTCTTCGACGAGGTCGACGTCCCCGAAACTCAGTGGGCCCGTGCCCCTCGCCAGGTGTCGATCGCCCTGACCAACGCCTGTGATCTGGCTTGTCCGTTCTGCTACGCACCCAAGACCGCCGCCGTGCTGGATGCCGACCAGCTGTGCGCATGGATCGATGAACTGGACGCGGAGGGCTGCCTCGGCATCGGATTCGGAGGCGGAGAACCCACCCTCTACCGCCGCCTTCCCCAGGTGGCCCATCATGCTGCCGAACGCACCAGCCTCGCGGTGACCATGACGACGCACGCACACCGGCTCACACCCCAACTGATCGACGCGCTGGCCGGAGTCCTCAACTTCGTCCGCGTCAGCGTCGACGGGGTTGGCACCACCTATGAGGAACAGCGCGGCCGCCCCTTCACCGAACTCGTGCAGCGGCTTACCTGCATCGGGCAAACGTTTCGATTCGGGCTCAACTGCGTCGTGAACACCCTGACGTTGCCCGATCTCGACGCCGTCGCCGACCTGGCTGCCTCGACCGGGGCAGCGGAACTCCTGCTGCTTCCCGAGCGTCCGGCACGCGGCCGCCCGGGAAGCAGCCCGCACACCGTCGCCGCCCTGCACCAATGGATCACCAACTACCGCGGCCCCGTCGCCCTCACTCTCGGCGAGGGCGACACCGGCTCCCTACCGACCGCCCAGCCGCTTCCGCGCGAGACGGGACTGCGCACCTACGCACACATCGACGCTGCCGGAACGCTCCGGCGAACCTCCTATCATTCCGCCGGGGAACCGGTCGACGACCGCGGCGTCCTGGCCGCACTCGAGCGCCTGCAGCAGAAAGATGTCGCATGAAGGTCTGGTACGGATACGGCACCGAGCACTCCATGAACCTCGTCATGATCGGCCGGTTCAAGGACACCGCCACCGCCGAACGCGCCCACGCTGTCATCAAACAACTCACGACGGCCCTGCAGGCGGAGGAGGAAGCCGGCCGCCTCACCGTCGGCGAGCCGAACGACCGCTACAGCGACGAGGTCCTGAAACTGCTCAGCGACCTCAACATCCACAGCATCGGGCCGCGTGAACTTGAGCAGTTCCTGTACGACCTCACCATGCGCCGCGACGGTGACTCCATCGTGGTGACCACCGATGAGACCGATGTCCAGGCGCTGCTGAAGGCCCTCATCGACAAGGGGGCCCGCATCGAGGTGTATTCCGCACACGACCACCCCGGCACCGGCTACGGCCGGGGCAAGTGAGGGCGAACGACCCGATGACTCCGCTGGACTGGGACAAGTTCACCGCGCTGCCGGGCAGCCCCCGGGACAACTTCGAGCTGCTGTGCCGGGGTGCCGTCACTCACGCATACGCCCGCTACGGCCGCTTCATCGCCCTGGCCCAGCAGCCCGGCGTCGAGTTCCACCTCGACATCGACCAGCCCGACTGCCCGCTCGGCCAACCCGGTCGCTGCTTCGGGTGGCAGACCAAATGGTGGGACATCCAGCCGGGCCGCGCCATCGGCGTCGGCCGCCGCAGCGACGTCGAGGACTCCCTCAGGAAGACCGAGAAGCACTTTCCGGGCATCACCGACTTCGTGCTGTGGACCCGGCACCCTCTCACCGCCGGCGACCAGACATGGTTCTACGGCCTGTCCACCACGATGAAGCTGCACCTGGCCACAGAGGTCGAGCTCGGTCATCTGCTTGTCGGCGATGCCGTTTTGCTGCGCGAGTCCTACTTCGGGCCCCTCGTCTTGACCCCGGAGCGCCTCGCTGAACAGCATGCGCGAGCCGCCGCCGAGGCCGGGGAACGCTGGATTCCCGAGGTGCATCAGGCATCGGCAGCCGAGCACCGGCTTCGCCGGATGCTCGCCGAACCCGACGCGTGGGACGACCTGGGCGACACCAACCGCAACATCGCCCGCTTCGAAGCAGCCCTCGACGACGCGGCCGCTACGCTGCCCGCCCCTGTGGCCGAGCAGACCGCGGAGATCGCCGCCGTGGGACGTGACGTGGCCGAACTCCTCCACGAAGCACACCAGCAGATCAGCAACAGCCAGCCCTCCCCGCTGCTGGGCACCACCGACCGCACTGTGCCCCAGGCACCCACTGCGCAGCCCGCCGTACTCCGGCGGCTGCGTGCCCTGCGGCATGCAGCCGCTCTGCCGCTGACCAATCTGATCGCTCACATCCGCGACGCCGCCGCCCTCGCCCGCCACGTCACCGATCACCTGTCGACCCGGCTCGCGGTGGTCACCGGCGACGCCGGATTCGGAAAGACGCAACTGTCCGCGACGCTCACCGCGGCAACCGCGGCACGTCCCGCTGGCGTCCTGCTCTACGGCAGGCGTCTGAGCGCCCGCCAGACCCTCGACGATCTCGCAGGCCAGGTCACGGCAGCAGGCAAGCCCCTGGTCTCCTTCGAGGAGCTTCTCGCCGCCGTCGATGCGGCCGCACAACGAGCCGGATGCCGCCTGCCCATCGTCATCGACGGCCTGAACGAGGCCGAAACCCCCACGCTGTGGCCGCCGTTGCTGCGCAGTCTGCAGGTGACCCTCAAGCAGTACCCGTCCGTGCTCGTGGTGTGCACGGTCCGCGAGGCATTCCTCGACGAGACGATCCCCGCCGAAGTGACCGACATCCTGGAGCTCGACGGATTCGACGAAGACCTCGACAAGGCCATCGCCCGCTACTTCACCCACTACAAAATCGAACCGGGCGGCGCTGACCTGCCGCGCGAACTCCTCAGCCACCCGCTGACACTGAAGATCTACTGCGCCACAGCCAATCGCGACCGCAAGCAACCCGTCAGCGCAGCAGGCCTGCCCAGCTCCCTCACCGGAATCTTCAGTGAGTACCTGACCTCTGCCGCCCACCGCGTCTACGAACTCACCCCCTTCATCCACCCCAACGACGTTAACCAGGCACTCGACGCTCTGGGCAACGCCCTGTGGGAGGACCGGGCACGCGACCTTCCCGACACCCAGGCGAAACAGCTGTGCCAGGACACCCACCGCCGCTGGCAGGAGAGCCTTCTCGCCGCCCTCGAAAATGAAGGTGTCCTTCTTCGACACCCCGATGGCGCGGGCGGAGTGACCTGGTCCTTCGTCTACGACCTGATGGCCGGGCACGTCATCGCCACCAGCCTCGTGCACACACACGGCAAGGGCATCGCCCGGCTACTGCGCGAAGGAACGACCACAGCACGCTTCAACGGCACGCCGGACGAACGGCACCCCCTCGCGACCGACATCTTCCAGGCCCTGGCGGGTGCCATGCCCCGCGCTGGCGCTGCGCAACTGTGGCAGGCCGTTGCCGAACCCCTGCGCCTGCGTGCCCTCCTGCATGCCGCCCGGCTCGAAGCAGCCCACCTCGACTCCGTCACCGTGGAGGCGCTCGCCAACCACAGCGACGAATTCCGTGGACGAGACGACCTCCTCCAGCGGCTTCACAGCACCCGCGCAGCCCCCGGGCACCCCCTCAACGCACACTTCCTCGACCGGATCCTGCGCGACAGACCGGTCGCCGACCGCGACCTGCGCTGGAGCGAATGGCAGCGCGCACACAGCAGGCCCCTCCTCGCCGACGCAACCGCCCTGGCCACACGCTGGCGCGACCATCCGCACCGCACGGAATCCGACCGGCTGCGGGCCCGGTGGCTGATGTGGACGCTGACGAGCACCCACCGCGACCTGCGCGACGCCGCCACGGCCGCCCTGTACTGGTACGGCCGGCACGACATCAGCGGACTCTTCACCCCTACCCTGGAAGCGATCACCATCAACGACGCCTACGTCGGCGAACGCATGGTGGCCGCCTCCTACGGCGTCACGACGGCCCACCCGAGCCACGCCCCGGACCTGGAAGCCGCCTTGCCCGTCTACCTGACAGGGCTGCTGCACGCCTTCACCGGGCACGAGGCCACCCACCCTACCCTCCACTCCTTGACCCGGTACTACGTCTCCTCGACGTTCGACCTCGCCCAGCGCCGCTATCCCGCCGCGGTCCCTGCCGAAGCCGAACTTCCCTTGGCCTTCACCGCGGCACCGGCGACCACGCCGCTGCCCGAGGGCGATCCACGCCGGGAGGACGTCCGCCGGACGATGGCCATGGACTTCGGCAACTACACCCTCGGGCGTCTGTTCGAGGACCGCAGGAACTACGACGACTCCCACCCCGGACACCAGGAAGCCACCGCCGTCGTCCTCGGTGTTGTCCACGCGCTGGGCTGGCGCCCCGACCTGTTCGACGAGGTGGAACGCCGCATCACCTCAGCAGCGTCCCGGCAACGCCACAACTCCAGCGACCAGATCGACCGCTACGGCAAGAAGTACGGCTGGATCGGCTTCCACACCATGGCGGGCATGCTGACCGACCGCGGCCAGCCACCCGAGGACCTCGAAGTAGACATCGACCCAACTTTCCCGCAGCACCCGCAGCCTGTCCCGCTCCCGCTCGGCACATGGACGCCGCGGACACCGGACGACGACCTCGAATGGCTGCGCCACGGCATCGTCAACGTGCCGGACAACTTCCTTGCGCCAGCCCAACTCGACGAGGACGAAGGCCCGTGGCTGCTCGTCCACGCAGAAATCGACACCGAGGACATCACCACCGGACGCGACACCTTCGGCCTCTTCAACACCGTCCTCGTCGACCAGAAGAACCTGACCGCGCTCCTGGAGGCGTTCAATGCCCAGGCCTACCCAGGCCGAGACATGATCGACCTGCCCGCCGAGTACTACCTCTTCGCTGGCGAGATCCCCTGGCATACCCGCTTCGCTGCACCCGAACCGGGGCTGACCACAAAGGACCTGTACAGCAACACGCTGCGCTACGACGGACCCGAGCTCCGCTTCGAGCGGCTGGCCCACCACTTCACCTGGGAACCCCACCACAGCAGCCAGAACCAGGCGACCGCCTACGTCCCCAGCAGGCTGTTCTCACAGGCTTTCGACCTGCGTGCTCTTCCAGCGGGCTTCGACCAATCCGAACCCACCGGCGCACTTGCCACGCGGTCTTTCGCAGCCCCTTCCGGCTTCTCGGGCGGGCTGCTGTATCTCCGCGCCGACCTCCTTCGACGATATGCGGCCGGCCGTGCGATCGTCACCTTCTGCTGGGGAGAGCGGGCCATGAAAACCGCTTGGCCCGAGAGACCGTCCGGTGCCCTGCAGGCCCTCTACCAGGCCCACCAGAACATCTGGCGCCAGACGAAGCAGCACTGAACACCGTCCTACGCTGCGTGTGTACAGCCAAGGCTGCCTGCCTTTTCCGCCACCCCTGCATCTGCGGGGACCACGCGGCAGTGCGAACCGCTGACCATGTCACGGTCGCGCGCAGGCCGGCGGGGGCCTTCGGCGCGTCGCGCACCTGGGGGGCGGATGATGGTGTATGCAGGCGTGGAGGTCGGCGGCTACATGCGCCGAGCGGGGAGGACGGGATCGGGGGTGGCTCGTGGCAAGTGGGGCTTTCGAGGAGCTGCAGACCGGCGGGTTCGGGCCGGCGACATTTGATCTGTTGCGGCGGCTGGTCCATCAGGTGCGCCGTGCCTCCGGCTTTCCGCCTCCGGAAGGGCACACCGTCTGGAGCGATGACGCGGCGTACGACGTGATCAGTGCGATGTTGTCCCAGGAAGGAGCGGGACAGCGGTTCGTGACCGTCTGCTTCGCCCAGGCCGCCGACGAGGCCTCCCTGGAGAGGCTGTTCCTCACGTCGATCAAGAACTTCCTCATCGATGAGGCGAAGAAGACGCCGCGGGGCAAGCTCCGGCGCCGCATCGCCCGCTTGATGGACGAGGACACGGCCTACCACAAGGACAAGGGCTCGCCGCCACGCTGGGCGCTGGCCGACCATGCCGAAGGAGCCGTGTGGCAGGGAGATCTCGACGATCTCATTGCCCAGGCGGCACGGGTGACAGGTGTCGGTATCACCCGATGGAACCACTCCGGCCCTACCCCCAAGCAGACGGTCCACGCCCTCAAGACCATCCTCTCGTCCGTGCTCCAGTGCGCCCAGGGAGCGGTGCGGGAGGAAGACCTCGCCAAGGTCCTTGAGGCCCGGTTCGATCTCCTGGCGCCGGCCCGTTTCACCGCGCTGTACGCCGACGAAGGGACCGTCGCCGAACTCGTCGACCAGCACGCTGCCACCACCGCACCGGACCCCACAGGGGTCGACGGAGTAGCCGAGGACATCTGGCAGCGCCTGTCACCCAACGAACGCCTGCTGCTTCCCTACCTCGACGAGGACGCCCATCATGCGGCGCAGCTGCTGGAGATCCGGCAAACCCACGCGGCTGCCGTCCTTTCGAACCTCAAGACCACGCTCCGTACCGCCCTGTCCGTGGACAGCGACCCCCAGGCGGTCATGGCCGCCCTGCTGCGGCGCTGCGACGACGCTCCTTCGTGAACAGCCCCAGTTACGTCGTCTGGACCCAGTGAGAAGAGAATGCGCTGATGGACCACAGCCGAGGAGACGGGGGAGACGGTATGAGCTCTGTCCACACCACTGCCTACCAACGGCTGGTGGCCGCCGCGGCGGGACTGAAGGTGCCCGACGCCGTCCGCCAGGTGGCCACCGCACCACCCCAGGACCCGCAGCCCGGCCAGATCTGGCGCGCCGTATGGGACGACACCATCCAGCTGCTGTTGATCACAGCGGCCAGCGATGATGACACCCTGCGCGCCGTGCCGGCCTCCTTCGAACGGTACGCAGACTCCAACACCTTGCTCCTGCCCGCCCAGGCGACCACCTTGGAACAGCCACTGGCCCTGTGGTGGGGCCTGGAAGCCACCCTTCCGTGGTGTGTCCTTGACCGGCAGGTCAGCGAGCTCACTAGCCGCCCTCCCGCCCTCACCGCCCGCACGCTCGCCGACGCCGTGCCCGGCACACAGTGGGGGAGCGGCACAGCCCCCTCCGCGCCGGCCATCGAGTACCGCGCAGTCCTGGCCGACCAGCTCGCACTCCTTGCCTCGGCACAGTGGGCCCCCCAAGGATCGGGAGGCCTCAACCAGCTGTTTCATGACCACGGCATCACCGCCCCGCAACTCGGAGCCGAACTGAAACTGCCGCCGCCCCAAGCGCTCGCCGTATGGAGAGGGCAACTCGCCCTGACCGCCGACCAGGCCACCACGCTCGCCGAACGCCTCGAGCAGCCGGCTAGCTGGCTACTCGAGGCCAACCCCGCTCTGCCGCCCGCCGTCGTGCACGAACTGAACCGCCCCCTGCGCCGCAAGCAGGTGAAGGCGCTCGCCGCCCAGCACGACGAGACCGAACGCGACGCCCGGCTGCGCGCCGCCTACGGTATCTACACGCTCGCGGCGCGTGACGACGACCGCACGCAGCCGAACTGGACGGCACGCACGGACCGCTACTTCGAACTGCGTCTGGGCGAATAAGGGGGCATACCGCGTGGTCAACTACGTGCTTGCCGGCGCCGCCCGGACCCAGGCCGCCTTGATGATCAAAGAACTCGAGGCGGCCCGTCCCGGCGCGGTTGAGCGCCTGGCACAAGGCGCTCTCGCGGAGCTGAGAACCTGGCCCGAGCTGACCGTCCTGGAGGTCGACGAGAATCTGACGGAACAAGGGTGCAGCGTCGCCGGAGCGTATGACTTCGGCCCGCCACCGCATCTGTCCGTCGCCACGTCCGCCAGCCTTGCACGGCGGGACTTCACCGCCCTGCACGAATTGGGCCACCACCTGCAGAAGAACAGCTTCGCCCTCATAGAGCCCTTCGGCAGGGAACCCGACGGCGGCCTCCTCCTGGAGGACGCGGCCTGCGACGCGTTCGCCGCCGAGATCCTGCTCCCCGCGCCCCTCGTCAGCCAGCACCTGGACGCCAAGGGACCCACCGCCTCGGCGATCGCCCAGCTGTGGCAGGCAAGCAACGCCTCCCGCATGGCGGTCTGCGTTCGAGCCGCCCAGCATCTCCCCGCGCCCGGACACATCCTCCTCCTCGACGCCACAGGACACCTCGCCTTCGCCGCATCCCACGGCCTTCCGCCCCTGCGACGCGGCAGTTTCCAAGGCGACATAGCCGTCATCGACCGCGCGCTGACCGGCCCCGGCCACGCACGAGGGCTGACCCAGGTCCGCTACCGCGACGGCATCCTCGGACGGGAACTGCACACTGACACCGCGCCCATGGACAGCTACCTCGTCGCCCTCCTCGTCACTGACTCCGCCCCCTGGCGCACCTTCACCCCACCCACTCCCGACACCGGCCCCCAGTCACGCGACTACATCTGCGCGAACTGCGACGAGGAGTACCGCTCCTTCGACCCCGCCTGCCGGCGCTGCCACATCCCCCCGTGCCCCGACTGCGGCCGCTGCGCCTGCCCGCCCCGCGTCACCGAGCACTTCTGCCCGGGCTGCTTCACCGTGCACCCACCCTCGATGTTCCCTGCAGGCAGTGACCGCTGTCTCAACTGCGACTGACGCCTCGCCACCCCCATCTGCACCACGTTCACCCCTACCCGCGAGTTACGTCGTCCGTCCCAGGCGAAGCACCCCACCCAGGGGTGCTTACGGAACCCGGGCGCCGGCCGCGGGCGCCGTCGGGACATCGCCGGCAGGAACAGAACGATGGCTATTCAGATCACTGCGGTGCGCCTGTCCGGCGGCACCACGCACGAACACATCACCCACCTGTGGTGGACCGAGCAGGCATCCGGCAAGACCGGCGACAACACGCGGGCGCAGATCGTCGACTGGATCGAGAACCAGGCCGGCAAGGCCTACACCAGCGACCGAGCCGGGCACCGCACGGAAGTCGCCGTGGTGACGCCCGCTCGAGGCGAGAAGTACCTGAGGACCCACGCCGACGGCGTGTGGACCAACAACCTCCTCGCCCTTCCCCGGCGCTGACCCGCCGCAACAACACTGCTGTCCGGCGCGCCGCCCCTGCGGTGGCCCGCCGGACGCTCGCCCCGCCCGGGGCACCTCCGGGCGAACACACGACCCCCTCACCTAGGAGGACCCATGTCTCAGGACAGCCACGGGCCCGCGCCCGTCACGATCATCGTCAACGCCCGAACGCACACCTGGGAGGCGAAGGAGATCACCTTCGAGCAGGTGGTCGACCTGGCCTACCCCGGCCAGCCGCCGAACGACCAGGACACCTACACCGTCCGCTACAGCCGCGGCCACGACGGCCACGGATGAGGCGACGGGCCGTCAGGCGGATTCCTGGCCGGGGCCGTCGGCACCGACCTCCAGGGCCTCGTCGACGAACTCCCGTACCAGCTGCCTGACCTGTGCGGCCGGCACGACCTGTTCCCACTCGGGGGTAGATGTGCATTGCCAGCAGCGCATTCGGAAACGGATCGATCCGTCTTCCTGAATCGCACCCCACGCGGAGTGGGACTGCTTCGCACACGGGCCGTGAGGGTCGGGCACGAACGTCTGCAGCACGATGTCGGGCTGGTGGCGCGGCGGCACAGTCCTGTCGCGGCGGCAGCCGTCGCACAGCAGGAGATGGCGGACCGCGCCCGGCTGGTGGATGAACCTGTGGCCGCCGCCTTCGTAGGTGTTGCAGCTGGCACACACCGGGCCGCGCACGAATCCGTGCGCGTGGCAGTGGTCCCAGTACACGGCCTGCCGCGGACTGAGGCACAACCGGCACAAGAATGCCTCCGGCTGCGAGTTCTTCAGCAGCGACGCATACAGCCGACCGCGCAGGTGGTCCTTGTAAGGGCGGGCGACGGAGGCGGCGCACGCGGGGCACAGGGTGGTGTAGCCGCTGTTGCTGGACGTGCGCCATTTCCGGACGTCTCCGGTGGCGTTGCAGCGGCTGCATCGGGCGGCCTGTTCGACGCACTCGGCGGCGATCTGGTCCGCTCGGTCGAGGAGGGCAGCGTAGGCGCGCGGGACCATCCAGGTGGTGCCGGACCACGTCAGCAGCGGTAGCGGGCTGGTGCACGCGATAGGCGACCGGCCGTAGCGTTCTTTGACCTGCTCGAAGGTCGCTCCGCACCCCAGCCCGTAGCGGTTGGGCCGGGTGCCGATGCACGGCTGCTGTCCTTCGCAGCGGCAGCCGTTGGCGCTCTGGTCCTGGTAGGAGATGTGCTCGAACCAGCGGTGGATCTGTGAGCGCCACGTCTGGTTGTGCTCGGCGGACGAGAGACGGGCGTCGACCAGGTCGTCGGGGTCGAAAGGGAGCGAGGCGAGCCGGTTGCCGGCCGCGCGGATGTCCCGGTCGTCCAGCCGCCACCGGCCCTTGTACTTGTAGCCGCGCACGGCGGTGTCTCCGATAAGGACGTGGTTGCTGATCTGGAAGGTGTAGCGGGACAGCGAGGCGGGCGCCGCGGGGACGGGACAGCCCTCGGTGAGTTCCGCCAGTAACTGGTTGGCGTACTCCGGACTGATCGATGCCATGAGCGTGTCTCTCCTTCGTGCGTGAGGGATGAGTGGGCGGGGTGTGTGGCGGTCTGTGGACGCCGGCGAGATACGTTCGGGGCGGAGTTGGCTGGTGAGGGAGCCAGGCACAGGGCCGGCAGATGTCACGGGCACGGCGCTGGCCCGGACCGCGGCGAGGGCACCGGTTCCCAGCCACCGGTCAGGAAGGCTGCCCCGGCCTCTTCGCAGATGCTGCGGGGACGGCGGCCGGTGAGGAAGCCGATGCGGTCGCTGTACTCGGTGGGCCGTACGGCCGCCCGGTGCACCGTCCACAAGCCATCGCTTTCGGGGCCGTCCGCAGCGGTGAGCCGGTGCAGCCACCGATCGAGGGGATCGGTTTGTGCGGCCGTCCTGGGTCTGGTGCGGGTGTAGGCGATCAGCCAGTCCGCGAGCCACGGCCTGCCGACCCGGCGGCTGATTTCCCCGAGCAGCAATTCCATTGCGGCGCCTGCCCCTTGGACTGCGGCGGTCTCGCGCAGCCGCTGCTGCCAGCGCGGAGCGCCGAGCAGCCGGGCCACGGCGATCGTCTCCGGGTAGGACACCAGGGCATGCGGCACCACGGCCGTCGGCATGGATCCCGTGACCGCGGCCAGTCGGCGTACACGGTCCTGCCAGACCGTCTCGGATCTCCACCCCTGTACTTGCCACGACCACACCACCGCCGCGGCGAGGGCCACCACGTCTGCCGCATCCGGACGGGCTCGTGCGAGAGCGGAGTGGTGTCGGTGAGCGGTGAGAACCTCGGGCAGGGTCTCCAGCGGAATGCTCGCCGGCCTCTCGGGATGCGCGAGGAGCCAGCGCCGGTGACGTCGGCAGACGTGCCCGGCCGTTCCCGGGTACACCAGTACCGGCTGTCCGGGCCGCCAGGCCCGCCCGGTACATGCAGGACAGGTTGTCACCCATGCCTCGCCCGGCATGTACCAGGCCGCCCGAGGGTTCTCGTCGTCCGCGAGCCGCCCGTGCGGGGCGGCGAGAGCGGGCAGCAGGCGGGTGAGCCGGGGCAGGGGAAGACCGGTGGAGCGGGCCAGGGCCGTTCGTGCGGGTGTGTTGAGGAACAGTTCCAGTCCGCTGCCCGGGGTGCCTGCCACCTGCACCCGGTGCGTGCCGCTCAGGATGCCCCGCAGCAAGTCCTGCGCGGGCAGGCCGTAAGGGGCGGCCATCCTCCGGAACCAGGAACCCGTCAGTTCCCCTGCTACGGGCGGGATACGAACAAGCGTGGAGGCGGGGGCTTGCACAGCATTGTCCTTTGCACGTGGGGGTGTTGAGGGCAGGGCAGGGGCGCGGCCGTGGCTCAGCGCCCCGTCGGAGAGGGGAAGGGGACTACAGGGCGGGCCCGCGGCGGGAGGCCGGGGTGGGGTCTTCCGCCGCGCCGGTCAGCTGCCGGGGCGTTGCCGCAGGGTGGCGCGCGCTCCGTTCGTGGCCTGGACGTCGAGGAGCACCTGCGACAGCTGTTTCTTCGTGATCGCGAGACTTCCGTCCAGGATGGAGCGGATCGCGGCCTCCCTGACGAGGAGGGAGAGACTGGCCATCACGCCGCCGGTGCGGAGATGGATGTAGGCGGCGTGGCGCACCAGCGTTCCAGGCCGGTGGTGGGCCAGCCGCAGCGCTCCCTCCATGTCGCCCAGGAGCGTGCGCCACGTCTTCTTCTGTTCCGGGGTGCCGTTGAGCAGCGGGGGAGTGCGCAGGAGTTTGCAGCGGGCGGCGAGTTGGGCGCCGCGGGGCCCGGTCAGCAGCGGTGAGTCCTCAACGTTGACGCCGGCCAGCACGAACGTCGCGGGTACTCGTTCCATCAGGGTCTTGACCTGGTCGGAGGTGTCGGCGCCGGGCCGGGTACGGGTGTTGAGCAGGTGCACGTCGTCGATGAACACCAGCCGGGTGCCCCGCTCGTACAGGACGTGGCACACAGCGTTGGTGATGGTGTGTTCGGTCATCCGGTCGTGGACGGGAATGCCGGCGAACCGGGCGAGGACCTTGGCCAGGTTCCTGGGCGTGTAGGTGGGCGGGACGGAAGCGAACAGCACGGGCATGGAGCCCTCCAGACCCGGCCGGCGGCGCCGTTCGCTCAGTTCGAAGGACCGACCGAGTTCCATGAGCGTGGTCGACTTTCCTGCCCCAGGCGGCCCGGACACAATCAGCCCGCGCCTGGCGGTGCCGGGCTGCTTGTTGTTCACCAGCAGAGTCACCCTCAGCTCCGCCTTCGCCCGCTCCATGGAAGGCGTCTTGAGGGTGACGAACTCCGAGTGGTAATCCAGCAGCCTCGTACGGTCCCAGGACGGGTCGTCCACCGGAGGGGCGGTCACCCGCAGACGGCTAACGTACTCCTGCCACCGGACGCAGTCCGTGACCGCGCCGGGAGTGGCATCGCCGTCGGAGAAGTTGCCGCCCACGGCAGCAGTTACGGCAGCCACTGGTCCTCCTCAAGGTCCTGGTCGCTGAGGATGAGAGACCCTCCCGAGACATCGCCGGCCTCCGGCCCGTCACCGACGACGTCCGCGTCCGCGTCGCCGTCCTCGTCCAGCAGGGTCTCGTCGTCGGGATCCGGTGCCGCGTACACACCGGCCAGCCCGAACGACGGGGCGAGCACGTCCAGCATGTTGATCTCGCCCGCGGGCACCGGCACGTTCTCCGAGGCGCGGGATTTCGCCATCACCCGCCGCTCCACGCTGGACAGCTTCTCCTTGCCCGCGGCCCGCCTGAGGAAGGCATCCAGGGCCAGGGCCAGTTCGGCCTCGTGTTCCTCACGCGAGCCGGTGCGCTCGACCACCTTGCAGATGTGTTCCCAGACGTGGTGCGTGAACGGGAGGGCGACCGAGCTGGTGTGGATCCACGCCACCTCACGGAAACCCTCCGGCAGCCGGACCCAGATCCGGACCGGATCGTAGGGGTTGTAGTGCACCTCCCACAGGCCCTTCTCCGCCCGCACCCCGGAGTCCTGCCCGCGGTGTCCGTTGAGGCAGATGCCGTCGTAGGTGCGGTAGTCGAACCGGATACCGGCATCGGTGATCGGCTGCCAGCGCACCGGCAGCAGCTCCACGAAGTCGTCCGCCGACAAAGGCACCGGCACGTACCCGGCGACGGGCAGCAGTGCCGCCCACATTTGGTTCGGGGTGAGAGTCTTCTTCGGCATCAGCGGATGCCGCAGCCCCGCGTGCGGGCGATGGTGCCAGTACACGAGGAACTCCTCCCACAGCTCCCGGAGTTCAGCCACGGTCCACAGCGGCTCCTGCTCGACCTTGGAGCCGCGCTCGCTCACGTTCGAGCCGGTGTAGCCGGGCAGCCACTGGCAGAACAGCGAATTGATCGAACCGAACGGCCTCTCCACATGGCCCTTGGCCGGTCCGTTGGCCGGAGGCACCGGCTGCAGCGAGATCCCCAGGCTCTCGCACGCGGCCCGGGTGGCCGCAGAGACGAACACCTTGCCCTGGTCGACCACGACCGTCTCCGGCACGATCACCGGACGGGCCGCCGCGTCCTTCAGCCGCTCGTCGATGCCGGTCAGCCGCTCGTGCGGCACGACCGAGGAGGCCATCGACAGCGCCGCGGACCAACCGGGCCGCATCACCATCGGCGTCATCATCTGCGCCAGCAGCACCGACACGTCCGTCAGCTTGCTCCCCACCGGCCGCAGCACCCCCCACAGACCGCGCATGGCCACATCCACGGCGATGGTCAGCTCCAGCCGCCCCACCACCCCGTCGTCCAGGACCACCAGCACGTCCAGCGGCGAACTGTCCAGCATCACGATCTCACCCGGACGCAGCGCCACAGTCGGGGTGAACGGCGGGGCCGGACGGCCGGCGCGGGCACGCCGCTGCGCCACCGTCCCCTGCAACCCGAGGGATGCCTCCACCGTGTCGAGGAGCCTGTTGAACGTGGACTGCGGCGGCACCTCGACCGCCCGCCGGCCGGGCTCGCCGTGGTGGTCGTCCAGCCACCACTGCACCTCCCCGCGCATCCGCTTCTTCCACCCCCGCGACCGGGAGCGGGAAGCCTCGACAGGCAGCAGGGCGCGCAGCGCCTCGACCACCCGGGGATCGGCGCGGACCAGCCGCGCCGAGCTGCGACGCTTCTTGACCAGCCCCCACACGCCGTCCGCGTGGTAGCGCGCACGCCACCTGCGCACCGTCGCCCGGCTCACGTCCGCCCAGCCTTGCGCGGCCAGTTCGTCGGCCTTCGCCTGCTCACGCTGGGCCAGAGTGGTGGACGCGGGATCGTACTCAGCTCTCACCGACGCCGCGCCGTCCGGGGTGGGACGCCCCGTCTCCACCTCGCGGACGTGCCGCTCCAGTTCGAACGCACGCCACTGCTCATCCTCGGACACCGTCGACAGCAGGCCCATCTGCGGTACCCGCAGACGCGGCGGACCCCCTACCGGCTCGAACGACGCATCGCCGAGCAACTCCGACAGCCCGAACACCGCCAGTGTGTCCTGCCCGTCCTTCTTCTCCGTCCCGGAGAGCCAGATCCGCGCACCGGACGCCGAGGCTCCCTCGATACCCGCAACGGTCCACTCCCGATTGTCGTAGCGCACGACAGTGCCGGGCCTGAGCAGGGGCCGGCTCACCGCCCGTCCTCCGCGCATGCCACCGCGACGGTCCGCTCGTGCAGCGGGCGTTCCAGCGGCACGCTCAGCACGCCCACCCACAATGCGTGGAACACCGACGGCCACACCGCGATCGGATCACCCAGCAGCCGCACCCCCTCGGCCAGCGCCGTCGGCGCCCGGAAACACTCGGCCACCTCCGGCAACCGGTCCTGCGCATACCGCGGATGCCGGTAGCCGGCAAGCCAGCGCACGTTGGCCTCCACCACGGGCTGCGGCGGTCCGATCAGACGGTAGTGCCAGCCTGCGGCGACCGCAGCACCCTCCAGGTGGGCGGCCCGCCAAACCAGTCGCAGCCCCGCCCCGAACCGGCTCGCACAGTCCACCAGCAGTCCGCTGCCGTCCGCCAGACGGGCCATCAGGTGCGGCGCGTGCGACACGGTCCTGCCGCCCCGGCCGTGCCACGACAGCTCCACCGGCCGGCAGGCCAGAGCTGTCACCACCGGATCGTGGTCCAGCATCATGAGCTGCGTGCGCATGGCCTTGAACCCGTGGTGCACCAGGCACCTGTCGGTCGCGGACCAGTACCAGCCCGGCGCCGAGCGCCGCCCCTTGCAGACGGGGAACCGCCGCACCGGCAGGCACTCCTCCAGCCGCTGTTCTCCAGCCGTCTCCAGCCAGGGCAGTTCGCGCTCGGTGCCGTCAGGGCGGATGAACCGTGCGGTCATGTGTGCCGGATCAGCCAAGCGACGGCCGATGCTCAGTGGCGGCCGGGGATCAGCTTGCTGGTGTGCTTCGAAAGACAGAGGGATCACGAACAACTCTCATATATGCAGGGAAATTGGTATAGAAGGCACTGTTTGGAAGGCAGGACAGGCGTTTGGGCACACGCCGTGGAGACGCCAGTCGGACCCGCGACGGCGAGCCGTGGCTCGCACGCCGCGCTCACACCAACAAGGCGCGGCGACAAGAAGCGGAAGCAGAGCGGCTCCAGAACCATCACCGATGGGAGCACTGTCGCCGCCCGGAACGCGGGCAAGATTCCCGGCTGATCGCTTGCAGGGTCGCGCCCAGCGGCCTCTACTCGCAGCGGTGCCTTCCTTCAGCCGCATACCGGCCGCGGACTTTGGGGCAGGATCAGACATGATGAGCTCTGCGCACGGCATAGCACCGTTCGTGAGGGAGCTTGCGCGTCACCCGATTAGGCATGCCTGCCAAGGCATTCGGCTCTCGTGTAGTTCCTCGCCCTGGACCGGGTGCCCAGCAGATCCTGTCGCGCAGCGGTCGTCGGCATGAGCGTTCACAGGAGACAGGCAAGAACCATTCCACTCGCTGCCTTTGCGCTTCCCGACTGCCCTAAGGCCAACTGGAGCAGCCGCAGCGGATCAAGGCAGGTCGCCAAAGAGGGTGTCCTGGACCGGTGGCGCGTTGCGCGGGCGGGGGAGCGGGCGGCGCTGGTCCTCCGGCGGCGGGGGCGCCCCGGCCGCACCGTCGGTCAGCGCATACCGGCAAGCAGCGCGCAGGTCGGGCAGCTCGAGCTGCGCGCCCATGAAGCCCAGGAAGTCCGCGACGCTCCAGTCGATGAGGGCGCCCTGCCGAGACAGATACAGCCCCACGGATTCGATGGAGTAGCTGTTGCTGTAGTCCAGCAGAAGGTAGCCAGCGAGCTGGTAGAGCTCAGCGCGGCCCATCCGCTCGGGGCGGATAGTGGCTTTACAGTCGATCAACTGGCCGCGGAGGATGAAGTCGGCGTCGGCTCCTCCTACATGGAGGCTGCCGTCGAAGACGGGCCCGCAGACGCGCTGCGCGGCGGGCAGCTGCCGTAGGCCGTCGAAGGGCCCGGGATGTGCGGCAAGCCTCATCTGCTGGCGGATGTCGTCGACGATGTAGGGCGGTACGGCATCGACGATTTCATCCAGCGTTGCGCCTGGCCAGCTGGAGCCCAGGCTGTTGCCGCGTATCCATCCCACGTGGCGGAAGATCGCTTCGAAGCTCGAGGCGACGTGGCACAGCCGCACCAGACGGTCCTCCGTCTCGGAGTCGAACGCCAACGGCTGGCCGTCGCTGCTTTCGTACTGGTCCAGTTCTTTCAGTAACACCGCGCCCGCCGCCTGCACCGTGCTGATGACGTCAGGAGCCGGCCAGCCGTCGTCGTCGATAGCCGCCCGCACGATGCCTTCTCTGATCGGCTGGCCGGTGGGCGCTCCGAGACTGATCCGCAGCCGGTGGTCGATCGTGTGACCCAGCATCCGGTACTCCGGTCGCTGCCCCACGCCGGCAACAGGGCCCACCGGCGCCGGATAACGGACCAGGCGCCTGCGGTAGTCAGATAACAGGCCATCGACGCCCGGCAGATGCTCGGTGAGGAACCGTGACATCGCTGATGTTGGTTCCTTGAGGGACGAGGTGAGACTCATAGGCGCATCCTGGCGCACCCTTCCGGCAGCACATGCAGCGTCTGGCTGCGGTACCGGGCGGTAGCCGAATCTTCGCGCCATATCCGTCGTACCGGCCGCACCGACGCATTGTCAGACCCTGCCTCTACAGTGCCCCTCTCCTGCGTAAGGACGCGAATCAGAACTCCCACCCTTGCCCGTCAAAAGTGCACTCTAACCTGCGCTGATGGCCTTTCGAACGCCAAGTCGAGGCGGAATATCCTGCCGGTGACCAGCAGCGAGCCGGACTTCCAGCCAGGGCCCGTCGACTACAGGCAGACGGTGGACTACCACGTGCTACACGCGTTGAATCCGGGCAACACATAGGAACAAATGACCGAAAGAATCACGTCGCCCTGCGAGCCCGCTCTAGGTTCGAGACGTGTCCGGCACGCCATCCGTGCCAGGTCCACGTTAGGTTCGTACACCGTTTGCGTGCCTGCCCTGTTGGCGCCAATGCCGCTACCGCGGCCCTGGCCCCGCACATATGCGCACGCGCCCGCTTATCACCGGTGACAGGCTCACCCTGCCAGCACTGTGCACCACGGGCAGCAACGCGATGAGCCGTAACTGATGATCTCGACCATGTTGCCGGACGGTCGACGGGAGTCCCAGCCCAGAGGCTCCGTCGTCGCGCGACATCACGCCCGGAATCTCAGTAGAAGCCGGCGAGGCGGGTCCCCCTCCGGGCCGATCACCATCTACCCCGTCCCTGGCTGCCGCGCCCGCCTACCGCGCCTCATATAAGCCCTAGGTAAGCACCTCTTGCCCCGACATTGACCCGGCCTCGTGGACCAGCAACGCCGACGAGCCCCGGCGAGCGGCGCCGGCAAGAGCTTCCGGTTGACGGACCGGAGAGAGGGACAGCACCGCCCACGCCACCAGCGCTTGCCGCTTCCTCTCATTTCCCGCCTCCCGCCATATCGAGAAAGAACAGACGATGAGCAGATATCCCGCGATCGACGCCCTCCTCGCCACGCGTCGTCCTCTGCCTGCGCCCGCCGAACGCAGCCGTCTGCGTACCAGTCTCGCCCTCACCGCTGATGCAGTAGCCCACGCGATCGGCATCAGCCCCGCCACACTCCACGCATGGGAAGAGGGACACGCCGAGCCGCAAGGACACGCCCGCGCCGCCTACGCCTACTTCCTCACACACGCCCGCACCTGCGCCGCCGACCAGACCCAAGCCGCCGCCGATCCCCACCTCGCCGTCAACCAACCGGCGCCCGACACCTCCACCGAACTCCTGCCACAGCACGCCCCCTGCGTGCTGTGCGGAAACCCGGCCAGCCAGCAAGTGGACGGCTATCCGCAACACCTCACCGCTGCCGAGTGCGCCGAGGCAGCCACCCCCTTGCCGACCCTCAGCCTTCCCAAGCCTGATGAGACACCACAGCCCCCGATCCCACACCGCCGCTCCGGTGCCTCACACCGCTCCAATACCCCCCAGGACTTGATCGGGGAGACCGTCGCCGCAGCCCTGGCCGCCCACGACGGCGATCAGCGCCAAGCCATCGCAGCACTCACCGCACGCGCAATCCCCGACGCCATGCGGCTGCTTGACGCGTGTCGAATCGGTGCCCGGTACGACATCGTCCGCCGCCCCGCACTACCCGAGACACTCCGTAAGTCGTCCCTGCACGCACCTGACCGCGTCTGGGAGGCACGTCCCGACTGGCAGCGCCCGCAGGCACCAGACCAGACGGACCCGGTGGCGGCGCTCAACGTTAACGGTGCCTACCTAGCCGCTTTGAAGACCCATCTTCCCCTCGGCCAGCTCCAGCCCACAGCCCCTCACCCGCATGACCGGCGTCGTGCCGGCATCCATCTCATCACCCCCTCAGCCTGGGAACACGGCGCCTACCTGCCCAGCCCTCTCGGACCGCGCCTTGAACCTGGACCTGTCTGGATTACCGAGTCCACTCTGCGGCTCCTGCTGCGCTTATCGAGCTCCAAGTACGCACTGTGTGACCCGCCGGTCATCCACGAGTCCTACACGTCCGGGTCCACCGAGAACCTGCTCGAGAAGTTCCGTACCACCCTGCGTGACGCACGGGCCCGCGCCCTCGACGAGGACGACGCGGTCACGCTGGAGTACGTGAAAGCCTTGTACTCCCAACTCGTCTCCACCATGGGGGAGACGACATCCAACATGGATCTGCGCCGTCCCGACTGGATGCACATCATCTGCTCCCAAGCCTTCGCCAACCTATGGTCCAAGGCCTACAAGGCATATGCCGAAGGCCTGACCCTTGTGAAGGTATGCGGCGCTGACGAACTGCACCTGCAAGGACAGTGGCGACAAGTCTTCCAAGAAGGCCGGGACCTCACTCAGGTCAAGCTGAAGGACACCTACCAAGTCGCAGCGCTGTACCCCGAGGTCGAGCCGGAACGGCAAAAGAGGTGCAACGACCCGTATATCGAGAAGCGGCGCTATGAGTACGCGGGTGGGCGCTACGTGGGCTGTCGCAGCTGCGGGGGAGACCTGTGCACCTCGTGCCGGACCGCCCACCTTGCTCCGGCCGACGTTCCATACGAGTACAACGACGACAACCTGTGCCCGGCATGCCGATAGACGGCTCGGCGGCAACCACCATGGGGCCGCGACCACCGACGCCGCGTGGTGTAGGGCGGCCCGCCGCAATGGGCAGGGATCGAGCTCAGGGCGCGCGCGACCCAGCTGGCGTACGGCGGGCCGATGCCGCACCAGGCGGATAGGGTCCGGGGGTGATCACAGAGGCTGCTTTGCGTGGGTACCTTCTCGAGGAAGTTTTGGCCTGGTTGCTGAGGTCGAGCGGATACGAGATTCTCACCGCGCGGGACGATCGGGACAAGAAACCCTGGAAGGTACTGGAGGAGCGCAACCACGGCCTAGTAGTGCGGGGCCGCGGGGCCTGGCACCAGGCCGACACACTGGGCCAGTTCCGGTACGTGCCGCCCTTCTCGCTGCCGGTCCGCCTGTTCGTCGAGGCCAAGTTCACACAGACCAGGGTGCGGCTGTCCACGGTCCGCAACGGCCACGGCGTCGTGCACGACGTCAACGAGAACGTAATGACCACCGTGGCAGTCGCGGACGGCCCGCGCCGGCCCAGGACACGCTACCGCTACAGCTATGCGATCTTCTCGACCTCCGGATTCAGCAAGGACGCACAGGAGTTCGCGCTCGCCCACCAGATATCCCTGGTCGACCTGTCCATGCCGGACTTCGCGAACCTGCGCACCATCGTGGCTGACACGGCCCAGGCCGTCCATGCCGCCATGAACGCGATGCCTGCAGCAGAGCGCCCGAAGGTCTACGAAATGCGCAACTTCCTGCGCCGGCTGCTGCTGGACATGTCGGACGGGCCAGTAGCCACCCAACCGTCAGTGACAGCCCCCTTGACAGCTCTCGCGAGCAGCCTGCACAGCCGGTCGACCCTCGGACTTGTCCTGGCCTTCCCCGCCGCCCCGTTCGTCCTCGGTCTCGCCTCCGACAATCTCAACGAGTTCGTCGACTACGCTCGCGGACACCCCACCCACGCCGTGCGCCTGCGCCGACTCCAAAATACCCCCGCACCACACCCCGTATGGCAAGTCAGCCCGCAGACAAAACCGGATGCCTACACGCTGACGTTCGGACTGCCGAAACAAGTCGAGGCGTGGATCATCGATCAGGACGCAGGCACGCCCGCCCGCACCAGATGGGTGAAGCAGAGCATGCTGTCCGCCATGACGGTGTACTGGATGGACGACAGCCACGCTCACACCTTTCAACTCCGCTACGAAGCGACGGCGTTGCGCAGCGAACTGCCTCGCGACGAGCTCGATGCGCTGCGCAGCGATCTGCTCTCCTGACGGATCGCTGCGGCGGTACGTGTTCGGACCACGCCCACGTGCGGCGGCCCGCTCGGCGATGGTCAAGAGGTTGATCTCGACAAGGGTCTGGACCACACCGGGCGGCTGGGCTGTCGACAGGCCTTGGAGCCACAGGACGGGAGGGGCGCTCATTCCGGCCCGGTGTTCTCGAGACGGCGACCCGAAGTCTCCCGTCGAGCTGTGCGTCGGCCGGTTCGTCAGCGCTCCACCCGGTGTGGTCGGCGGTGCTGGGCCACCACCTGCAGACGTCGGACCAACCGTTGGTGCAGCGTCACCGCGGAAGCCGGCCTGTCCGCACCAGTCCCAGCTGCCGGGTCAGGATCTCTGCAGAGCCTGCAGCCTCGTCCTGGAACGGGCGTCATGATGTCTTTTTTGTTTGTGCAGTGCCGACGCCGCGGATCTGGTCGAATACCTTGCGGGCGTCCTGCACAGCGCTGTTCAGCTCCCTCAGAAGCGCGGCCACCGATGCGTCCGCGTCGGCTGCGTCAGTTTCCCGCTCACTGCGCCAGAGTTCTTCGCGTTTGTGCCCGTCGGCCAGCCAGTGTTCGGTGTCCACGACGGCATGAAGTCGCAGGCGCTCGCCGTTCAGGACCTGGATGGCGGCCGATGCGGCCAGGGTGTATGACTGGCTGGGAAGGTTTTCCACCACGCACAGGAAGCCGCGTTCGTAGTGGATGACCTCTCCGGGGACTCCGGGCCTTCGGAGACGCAGGCCTTCGGGCACCGCCGTGGTGCGGGAGTAGCCGCCCACCTCGGTTTCCGGCCACTGACGCAACTGTGAGACAAGCCTCGCACCGCCTTCTGTCAGATGCGCCAAGGGCTCCTGGACGAGGAGGGCGGCAGCCTGGCGGCGTGTTTCAGCCTCTGTCTCGGCCTGGCGCAGCGCGAGCAGACGCTCGGCCAGCGGGCCCTCCCGCCGTGCGGCAGGCCAGATGTGGGAGGAGAGCGGACGGGCCTGGGGGACCGAGCCCTGGAAGGGAAAGCTGTGCAGCCTGCGGTTGAGGAACTGCAGATTCTCCACCGTGACGTTGGGGTAGGGCCTCAGGGCCTCCTGCAGCTCCTGCACGCGCCCTTGGGGGAACGCGCTGCCCAGGGCGACGCCGGTGAGCGCGTCCCGGATGTCGACGTAGTCGAAGCCGGTGGACTGGTTCACCATGATGAGCCGGTACTCGGCTTCGCTGTCCCAGTCGAAGTGTTTGCGGAAGAACAGCACGTCTTTGTTGGCCTCCGCATAGGCCAGTGCGACCGCGTCCGCTCCGAATTCCGCGACCTGCCCGACGTTGATGCCCCGTGTCGGTGGACTGTCCTGGCTGCTGAGGTAGCGGACTGGGCCGTGGAAGGCGAAGGCCGCAGGAGCAGCGTGCTTGAGGAAGGACTCGACGAGCTTGGCCCGGTCGAACCGGAGGCATACGCCCGTATGTCCGTCACCGTAGTGCGCCCACAATGACAGGTGAGCCCATCCCCGCAGCGCGTCAGGATTGAACACGTGGGTCGGCAGGGCCAGATCCTGTGTCAGGCATCCGACCTTGGTGTGCAGACGCAGCTGCCGGTCGAGCTCCTCCCAGAGGGAGAAGCCGGCGTCGAGGCTCCTGTCGTCGTGATGCGCGCTGAGCGTCGGGTAGTGCGGCTGCGATTCCCATAGGTCATTGGTCGACTCGTAGGGCGAGAGGCGCAAGGTGCCCGTGGCCAGGATGCCGGTGATGGCCGCCGTGGTGTTGGTGTAGTGGAAGAGATGGCCGGTGATGGTCCGCAGAGCCCGGGCCATCTCGTATTCGCTGAAGGTCTCAACCGCCGCAGCTGGGTGCGCGGGCATGCCGTAACCACTGGAGAATTCATCATCGGCGGCCATGCAAGATCCTTCCGCTACCCGGGCCCGCTGCCGGTTCGTGCAGCCCGCAACGGCTACTCTACTCCATTGTCGTCACCATGACGATAATATAGATGTGGGCTTCCGTGTAGGGAGCCGCTGTCCCGGCTGGACACGCCAGGCGGCGGCAGGAGCCGGCGCCGGATAGCCGCCGCACGAGAAACCGGCGGTACCGAAGACTGCAAACCGGCGGGCCTGGAGGCGGGTGGATGCTGCTGCGGCCTGCCCGCCTACACGGCCCGAGGTCCCTCTTCGGGTCGTTCAATGGCTCGACGGTCACGGCGTCGTAGGCGCGGTCTCGTCGTTCCCCAGGGCATAGCTGAAGAAGGGGGCGGTGTCCGAGGTGAATGGCTGGTTCGTATCGCGCGCACCACCGAAGAAAAGGGTACACATGTTCTATTTAGGGGAAGCTGTGACGGCCTACGGCGACGGATGATTGGATGCCGATGTCTGGCGGCCGGATGGCTCGTTGGACACGCCACGGGCTGGACGGCCAGGCCTGCGGGCGGCCGCGACTACAGGGGATGGGGAGCCGACGGGTGAGTGACCGCAGTTCGATCGAGTGGACCGAGGCGACGTGGAACCCCACGACCGGCTGCGACCGGGTCTCGGACGGATGCGACAACTGCTACGCCCTGACGCTGGCGAAGCGGCTCAAGGCCATGGGGTCGGCGAAGTACCAGAACGACGGCGATCCTCGCACCTCCGGCCCCGGCTTCGGCCTGACCGTGCATCCCGACGCGCTGCGGGTCCCACTGGGCTGGAAGGCGCCGCGCACGGTGTTTGTGAACTCGATGTCGGATCTCTTCCACGCCCGTGTCCCGCTGGACTACGTCGAGCAGGTCTTCGACGTCATCGCGCAGACCCCGCAGCACACGTATCAGGTGCTCACGAAGCGGGCGCGCCGGCTGCGGCAGGTCGCCGACCGGCTGGAGTGGCCGGCCAACCTGTGGATGGGTGTATCCGTGGAGAGCGCGAAGGAACTGCCGCGCGTCGAAGACCTGCGGCAGGTTCCGGCCGCGGTGCGGTTCCTGTCGTGCGAGCCGTTGCTCGGGCCTTTGGGCGGGCTGGACCTGACGGGCATTCACTGGGTGATCGCCGGAGGCGAGTCCGGCCCCCGCTTCCGCCCGATGGAGCAGGAGTGGGTCACGGGGATCCGGGACGCCTGCCTGCAGGCCGATGTGGCCTTCTTCTTCAAGCAGTGGGGCGGTCGGACCCCGAAGGCATCCGGCCGGCATCTTCAGGGCCGGACCTGGGACCAGATGCCTATGCCCGAACCTGTGCCTGCAGGCTGATCCGGCTCTTCGTCGTGAGCTTGCCCGGCGACTGGACGGCGATCACGCCGTCCTGCCGCATCTGCCGGGCCGCCTGCAAGGCGTGCTTCGGCATCCAGCGGGCGGTCTCCGTCAGTAGCCACTCGCCGATCGCCTCCACAGTGGTGGCCTCGGCGCTCAGGCGCTGGGCGACCAGCTCGGCCAGCTCGTCGTCGATCAGACCCGCGGCCTGGAACAGGTCGAGCTGGCCGTCCGCTTTGGCACCTCGGGTGCGGGGATCGCGGAAGCTCTCGCCGTCGAGGTCGTCGACCTTCCACATGGCGTCCTTCATCGCCTTCAGGCCCGCGGTGCTGCCGGTGCCGAAGACGAGGTAGAGGGGCTGTCCGGTGCGGGGGACGAGTTCGAATTGCAGCTGGTAGCCGAAGCCGGCCCGCCGAAGCGCGTCCCGGTAGGTGCGCAGCCACACCCGCCACTTTTCGTCGGGACCCAGCTCGTCGGCGGCCGCGGTCCAGAAGCCGCGGCCGCCGAAGACCGTGTCGAGGATGTCGGCGTTGAGCTCCTCGCGGCGGCTGAACCAGTTGGGTCCGAAGGTGGTGATGACTTCGCTGGAGCGGTTGCGGGCGATGCGGGACATCACGTGCAGCGGCACGTTGACGCTGCCCCAGCTGTCGAAGATCCCCAGGATCGGATTGCCCCAGGCTCCGAGCTCGTCGAGGACTGAGAGGCTGTCGCGGCCTGCTTCGCCGCGCCGGACCTCCACCCGTACCGGCAGATCCTTGAGCGGTCCGAAGCGGGAGACGAGTTCCGCCACGAGGTGCTCGTGGCGCGCGTGGTCTTTCTCGATGAATATCAAATGCACCCGCCGGGGGCTGAGGTGCATGCGGTCGACCGCGTGATGACCGAGCAGGCGGTCCAGGATGAACACCGGCGAGCCCGGCTCGCCGTCCTTGTAGCGGCCCGGGCCGGCGAACGCGTCCAGGAGCGTGACCCGGGGCCGGGAGTAGCCGGTGCTCTGGGAGGTCTGCAGCAGGATCGGCCACCAGGCGTCTAGGTACCGTTGGTACAACCGGTGCTTGGCCGCGGTTGCCGGCTCCAGCTTCCACAAGACGCCCATCCGTGCCCCCTGTCCAGGATCGCCACGGTCGGCGGCTGGCGCGTGCCAGTCGCATCCCCTGGTAACAGATGGTGTGCGCAACGACGTTCAGCGTAAAGACCGCGTACCAGCCGCTGGGGGAGCGGCTGGTACGCGGACTGAAGAGCGTCGGCCACCAGATCGGCCCCGTCCGGCAGAATGCCCCGGCGAGCCTGCCGCGGAAACAGCCCGACGGGTCGGCCGCCCCGTCCCCATTCGCTTACCTCTGGGTGATTCTTCGCTCCCATCTACGCGGTGATGACCTAACCGGCTGCCTCGTCCGCCTCCGTCATGGAGCCGACGGTGGGAGGAGGCCTGGGGTTCATGGGCGGTATCCGGTCAGCCGGCCTTTGACGGTCTCTCAGGCCTCCGCTAACCCTTATGCCGAATCAGATATCGGAGTTTGCATGTAGGAGATGGGTGGGATGCTGCTGACGACCGGGCAGGCAGCCCAGGAACTCGGCTGCGCCATCACCACCTTCCGCCGCCTCGTGCACGCCGGACTGCTGCCGGGCCTGTCCCGCCGTGGCGTGCGCGTCATGGTTCCGCTCCATGTGGTCCAGGCACTCGGTCAGCGCCGGCACGCCCCGCTGGACCGGCTGGATGCTCAGGAGATCGCCGTCCTGCGTGTCGACGCGGCCAAGCAGGTACAGGAACCGGACCGGAAGTGGATCGCCTTCGCGGCTTCCCTCGCCCCCGAGGATCTCCTCAAGGCGCTGCGCGGCTGGTGGCGCTGCGATGCGCCGAGCGTGGCGGCCGCCGGAGTCCTGCCGGTGACCCTGTCGGGCTACGTGGTGGCCGTGCTGACCGGCCTGGAAGCCTGGGAGAAGAACGCCCAGGGCCGCTATGCCTTCCCTCACGCGCGGCTGGCGGGCTACGTCACCGACCTGGCCACGCCCGTCCATCACGTGACTGCCTCCTCGCAGGCCGACCGGATGCTCGCTGACCTGCTGCTGGGCAGCCGGCTTGTCTCCCACTCGGGCGGGGCGATCGCCTACGTCCCCGCACCCGCCGCCCGTCGTCCGGACAAGGAAGCCTGATGGACGCACAGCGCTACACCGCAGCCCTCGCCGAACTGCGCACCGTACGGGACGAGATCAAAAAGACCCGGGCCGCCCTGACGAAGCTGGAAGCCGAGCGGGACAGGCAGATCACACAGCTGGCCGGGTACGAGAAGGCGAAGGCGGAACGGATCGCCCCGGCGGCCGGACTGAGCCTGGCGGATGTCGTCACCCTGGCCCCCGCGCTGGCCCCCGACCGCCTCGCGCGCGGACTGTAGCGGGCGAGCTTGCCGCCGCACGCGCGCCAAGGACCAGCGCTGAGCGATCCTGGTCCCGACGCCGGTGCCGTTCGTTCTGGACATGGCTTAGCCCCGGCGACTTGACCGAGGTCAGCGGTCCACCGGGGCTTTCGACTCAAGAGTACTGTCCCGGCGCCGCTCTGGCTGGAGGGACTTTCCTTTAACGCTCTGATCACTTGGTTTAAGGAAAACGCGTCGTCCACGCGCCGCGGCCCCCGCCCGGGCGAGGGGCGAGACCGCCCCCCGGCGGATTCTGGAGGATCGTTCCGCAGGGGCAACCGGTTCGCAGACTGTCCGGACAGCGGAGCCTCCGGTCTTTGTGAACGGCTTGTCTTGGCGGACCAGCCAGTTCTACCGGGGCTCCGCTTCTCGCGTCCGGCGTCCTTCCAGATCAGCCCCCACTTGCAGCCACGCACCGACCCGTAACTTCATGGCCTTGCCCTTCAGAGCGTCCCTGAGCTGTGGGGGTGGGGCTTCACCGGGGTAGGCGGATGCCGTCGATCGCGATGTCCAGCAGTCGGTTCGCCTGGGCGTCGTCATCCTGATGCTCGGTGGCGAGTGAGATGGCGTTGACGAGTACGAGGAGGTCTTCGGCGCGCACGCCGGGTTGTACCGTGCCTGCCTGCCTGCTGTGCGTGGTGCAGGAGTTCTCCGGCCGCGGCTGCATCTACGACCTGACCGAGAACGAAACGGACCTGCTGGCGATCCACGCCGACCCGCGGCCCACCGGCGGCCGCACCCCGCATAGCAACGCGAGCACGTTCGACTGCGGCAGCACCTGGCCCCTCGCTTCACTGAGCCCCTGGCGGTAACAAGCCCGGGGCGGCCGCCGCATCGGCTCAGGCGCTTCACGGCCGTCCCGGACGCCCGCCTCCCCGTCACAAGACGCGAGCACTTCCAGCATGCCTGACCCCCGGTATTTCCGGGTGCCAGGTGAACACAGCAAGAGGCGCACCCCCTACACCTGCAACAGCTCGGGGTGCGCCTCTCCCTTTTTCCGCCCCCGCACGGGCGAGAACGGAGGTCCCATCATGCCCGCTACCGAAGCCTTACGGCAGCCAACACGCAGCCTTGTCATCGCAGCGGCAGCCGTGCCCTCGTCCTGGCCGCGCTCGCCGACAACCTCCCCGTGCGCCGCCAGCTGGACGCCGCCCGTCGGGACCCGCTGTCCGGACTGCCCGGCTGCCCCGACCTGCTCGCCTACACCGACCGGATGCTGCGCACCGGCCGCCGCAGCGCAGTGCACGTCCTGCTCCTGGAGGACAACGGCTTCAAGGGCATCAACGACACCTACGGGTGCGCCGCCGGCGACGCCGTCATTTACACCATGGGCCAGCGCCTGGCCCGCTGGAGCGCCGGGCGGCAGGCCTTCGCGCCCGGCTGGCGGCGACGAATTTGCCGTCGCAGCGGTGCTGCCTTCGTCGTCCGACCTGGCGGACATCGCCGCACTGCGCGACCAGCTGCAACAGCCCCTCCACCACGACGGGCTGACCCCGCGGTAGACGTGTTGATCGGCATTGCTCGGGCTGCTGCCAGCCTGCCCGGCGAGACCACTGCTCGTTCCAGATCGCGGGCTGGTCCGGGCCGTCCGGGGTGGTCTCGCCGAGGGCGTGGTGCTTGCCGCTCGCGTGCGTGACCAGGTTGACTTGGCCGTTCTCGACCGGCCTTGACCAGTCGGGGTAGCCGACCCGGATGTCCTTCTCCAGGGCTTGGACGTTCTTGTGGACACCTCGCCGTATCTGCTTGTCGGTGAGCAGGCCGAACCAGCGCTCGACCTGGTTGAGCCAGGAGCTGCTGGTGGGGGGTGAAGTGCACGTGGAAGCGGGGGTGCGCGATCAGCCACCGCTGAATGGCAGGGGTCTTGTGCGTCGAGGCGTTGTCGCAGATCAGATGCACGTCCATGCCGGCGGGCACCTCCCTGTCGATCCGGACGAGGAACTTCCTGAACTCCACGGCACGGTGCCGGCGATGGATCTGGCCGATCACCTCGCCGGTAGCGGTGTTCAGCGCGGCGAACAGCGTGGTGACGCCACCGCGCACGTAGTCGTGAGTACGGCGCTCGGGCATGCCCGGCATCATCGGCAGCACCGGAGCGGACCAGTCCAAAGCCTGGATCTGCGTCTTCTCGTCCACACACAACACCAGCGCATGCTCGGGCGGAGCGAGATACAGGCCGACCACATCGCGGACCTTCTCGATGAACTGCGGATCCTTCGAGAGCTTGAAGGTGTCCACCAGGTGCGGCTTGAGGCCGAAGGTCCGCCAGATACGAGTGATGGCCGACTGGGAGAGGCCCACTTCCTTGGCCATCGACCGCGTGGACCAGTGCGTGGCGTCCTTCGGCGTGGTCTCCAGTGAGCCCTTTCCATCTTCACTCTGAGTTGGTCAGATGAAGCGTGAGGAAGGCCTGGACGAGGCTGGTGATCCGGGTGGTCGAGCACCGCAGTTTGCGGAGGAGCCGCCAGGACTTGAGGGTGGCGACGGCCTGCTCGACGAGGGCCCGGATCTTTGCGTGGGATCGGTTCACGGCCTTCTGGCCTGCGGAGAGGGTGTCCCGCCGGCCCCAGCACGGACTTGATGCCGGCCTCGGCGAGGGCGTCGACGATGCCGTGTTCGCGGGCCGCGCGGACGTCGTGGACGGCGCCGGGCAGGGCCGGTGAGGCCCACAGCAGTCGACCGAAGGGGTCGGCGATGACCTGCACGTTCATCCCGTGCTTCTTGTGTTTGCCGGAGTGGAACGGCCGGTCCGCGGCAATGCGGTCGATCGGCAGGAGCGTGCCATCCAGCATCACGAATGCCTTCGCCGACGCGGTCCGCACCGCGTCGGTCAGGCTGGGGGCGAGGGCGGCCAGGAACTCGACAGCCTCGGTGACATAGCGGTAGGCCGTCGTGGTTCCGACGCCGAACCCGGCCGCGAGCTGCGCATACGTGTGTCCCACCCGCAGATGGGCGAGTGTCAGCAGGGCCTGGCGGCCGGCGCTCAGGCGCCGCCAACGGGAGCCGATCGTACGGCGGTGCCGCCGCAACTGCTGCGTGAGGAAGCGGAGGGCAGAGCTGGACACATCGACGCCCGACGGGTAAACAAGCACGTGAAGCCTCTGGTGGAGACGGTTCTCTTGGTCGAAAACCCATCTACCAGGGGCTTCACCACGTTGTCATCCCAACCGCCATACTTCAGAGGCAGGTTGGAAAGGGCTCAGTGTCTTGACGACCACTTCTTCCACTTGGGCGTCGGTGATCTTCCGGGGGCCACCCGGGCGTGGCTCGTCGGTCAGGCCCTCAAGCCGGTCCCGCACAAAGCGGGCCCGCCACCTGCTCACCGTGTGCTCCTCGACACCGAGCAGGGCGGCAACGTCTCTGTTCGAAGCGCCGGTTGCGCACTCCAGCTCGATCCGGCACCGCAGGGCCAGGGCCTGGGAAGAGGTCCGACGCCTGGCCCAGCGGGTCACGTCTCACGCTCGTCATCGGTCAGCACCAGCTCGGCCTTCGGCCGTCCCGTCCTCGCCACCCGGCCATCATGCCGAACCGTCGAGGACTTACGCAGCGAATCCCCGACTCAGGACACTAGTGAACCCCGGGCGGCCCGCGGGGCGCAGCCCTGGTGGGTTGCCGCCGAGGCTGTTGAAGGGGGGCAGTAGGATGCGGGGCCATGACGTCGGCTGATTACGACTTTGCCGACCACCGCGCCCTGGCCGACGCGCTGACTGCTGAGCGGCCGCTGCATGCGCTGGTGAGCGCCCTCCACAGGGTCTCGGGCGCGCCGGTGGCCGTGATCGACCTGCGCGGCGGGGTCCTGGTCAGCGTGCCGGCACGGGCCGAGTGGTCGACGGAGGAATGGGTTGCGGCCTCGCCTGCGTCCGGCGGCCTCGTCGCCGGCGGCGTACTCCGGCCTGTGGAGTTGGAAGGCGAGCCGGTGGCCGTTCTGTGCGCACGGGGGCAGGACATGGCGCCGGCGTTGTTGTCCTTCGCTGCGACGCTGGCCGGCATCGAGTTGTCCCGCCGGCATGCCATCTTGAGCGGGCGGAGGGAACTGCTGGGCCAAGTACTGGAAGACATCGTCGCAGGCCGCCCGAGCGAGGAGGAGGGCGCGCGACGCCTCAGCGAGCACGGCCTGGACGTTCACAAGCCGCACGAGATCGTCGTCGGGTCCGTGGCCTGCCCGCCTCGGCGGCTCCGCTCCTACCCCTGGAACCTCCACACCCTGCTGACCCAACAGCACGATCCGCACGTGCGGGCTGTCGTGGATGACAGGGTTGTCCTGGTCGTACCCGAGGGCGCCGGGCTCTTCGTGGCGCGGTTGTGCCACGAGCACCTCACGAGTCTGGGACCGGACGCCCGTGTCGGGGTGAGCAGGGCACGTGTCGGCGTGCTCGGTCTGCGGCTCGGCTACTTCGATGCACGCAGTGCCTTGGCCGAGGGCTACGGTGTGCATGTGCACCGGACTCAGGATCTGACCACGACCCTCCTGATCGCCGGCTTGGAGGCCGGGCTGCCGCTGGGCGATCTCGCGGCCGAGGCACTGGCGCCGCTTGCGGAGTACGACCGTAGGAACAGCACCTCACTCGTGGCCACGCTGCGTCGATACCTTGCGGAGGACGGTGATGCGGAGACGACTGCGGCGGCGCTGTACGTGCACCGCAACACCCTGCGCAACCGCCTGAGGCTGATCGAGGAGCTGACCGGGCGCAGCGTCAGCTCTCCGAGCGGTCGTGCGCATTTCTGGTTGGCTGTCTCGGGTTTGGATGTGCGAACTGCTGGTGATCTGTCGGCGCTGCTTGACGGGCAGGGGGCGCAGTGACCGGCCGTGCCCGAGTCTTTCCGGATTCCGTTCTGTTTGTGGGAGGCGACACACGCGCCAGCCGCGCGTTCTATACCCTGGTCGTGAACGGGTTGAGCGACGGCGGCGCCCCCGGGCAACGCATACCGTTCGTGCCGGCCGGTGACGTTCCCGTACCGCCGTCGGGGTGTTGGGTGCCCTGTTTCGCAACTGCCGACAAAGAAGCCGCGGTCCGCCGCGCGCTCGCCCTCGGCGCCGGGCCGGCCGGTGCGGTGCTGGTCCACGACCGGCACGAAGCGGTGTACCGGGCGCCTGACGGCGCGTTGTTCAGGTTGACCGACCTGGCTTGTCCCAGTCCGCCCAGTCGGCGGCTGGGTGACGTGGCTTTCTTCGATTTGTACACGCCGCAGGCGGAGGAGGCAGCGGCCTATTACGCCCGAGCGTTGTCCTGTCGGGTGATGCATGAGCCTCAGCCCACGCCAGGTGACTACCGTCTGCTGACGTCGGAGGGTGAACCGGTGGCCGGTGTGGTGGACATGTTGGATGTCCTGCCGTCGGCTGTTCCGCCGCACTGGATTCCGTACCTGCGTGTTGTGGACCTGGAGGCGGAGGTCGCGCGCCTGAGTGATCTGGGCGCGCGGGTCCGAGTGCCAGCCACCGAATCGGCTTTGGGTCCTTTCGCGTTGCTCGCCGATCCGTTCGGGGTCACCTTCGGCCTGCAGACGCCGGCGTCGGACGAGCTCCTCATGCAGCACGCCGCGTTCTAGACGTGACTGTGGCTGCGCACAGATCGTGCGGGTCGGACTGTGCGCACGCATATGTTGTCTCGCTATACCGGTCACTAGATTCGTCGCCGTCCCGGCACCTCGAAGAGGGAGACGACAACATGACCACCGTCCTTCCGCCCGCTCCTCTCACTGCCTCTGCGCTGAACATCGTGCTCGAGGAACGGCTCTCCGACGCCCGCACGCTCCCGGCGGATGCCTACCTGTCTGCCGAGATCCTCGACTGGGAGCGCAAGCAACTCCTGGAGGCCGCTTGGGTCTGCGTGGGCCGCAGCAGCGTCGTCGGGAACCCCGGCGACCAGCGTGCCGTCCGGGTCGGCACCCAAGGCATTCTGCTGACCCGTGATGACGCCGGCGTCGTGCACGCCTTCTACAACGCGTGCCGGCACCGCGGACACGAGCTCCTTCCTGCGGACACGTGCACCAACAAGAAGCTGATCCAGTGCACCTACCACTCGTGGGTCTACGGGCTGGACGGCGAACTCCGCTCGGCAACGCAGTTCATGGACACGGAGAACTTCTCCAGGGAAGAATGGCCGCTGATCGGGCTGCGGGCAGTCGAATGGTTCGGCTGGATCTTTGTCAACGCCTCCAACGATGCTCCGAGCTTCAGCGAGTGGGTCGGCAATCTGACCGACGTGGTCGCTCCGTGGGACCCCACCGACATGGTCGTCGGTGATTCGCACACGTACACGCTCCAGACCAACTGGAAGACGGTGATCGAGAACTACCTCGAGTGCTACCACTGCCCTTCGATCCACCCGGAGCTCTGCCGGGTCAGCCCCCCTGAGTCGGCGATGAGTCTGCACCAGACGGGCATGTGGCTCGGCGGCGGCCTGGAGCTGCGCAAGGATGCCGACACCAACAGCCTCGACGGCCGCAGCGGTGGAGAGCGCATCGCCGGCATCAGCGATGAGCAGGCTCGGTGGACGTACTACTTCATGCTCGCGCCCAATCTTCTGCTCACCCTGCAGCCGGAC
This sequence comes from Streptomyces sp. NPDC001204, assembly GCF_053598035.1. Classification (NCBI taxonomy): domain Bacteria; kingdom Bacillati; phylum Actinomycetota; class Actinomycetes; order Kitasatosporales; family Streptomycetaceae; genus Streptomyces; species Streptomyces sp. NPDC001204. The sequence goes on from NZ_JBSFJL010000032.1 coordinate 100,671, forward strand.
TACGTGATGACCCACCGTCTGGTGCCTTTGGCGCCCGGCCAGACGTGGGTGGAGTGCTCCTGGCTGTTCCCCCGCAGCGTTGCCGAACACCCGGATTTCGACCCCTCGTTCGCCGCGTCGTTCTGGGACGTCACCAACCGCCAGGACTTCGGAGCCTGCGAGTCCGTGTACCAGGGCATGCTGACCGACGGATACAGGCCCGGACCCTTCGACGAGCGCGAGGACGGCGTCCGTGCCTTCCAGGCCCAGCTCGCCACCGCTTACCTCACTGGCCGTTGGGAGAAGCCGCTGGCCATCACTCTGGGCGCGCGCGATGCCGGTTGACCTTGAGTTCCCCCTTGAGGTGACCGCCGCCGTCCCCGTGGCCGCAGGTGTGCGGTCGCTGCGCCTCGAGCGTGGCGACCGCGCCACCCTTCCGCCTTGGGAGCCTGGCGCGCACATCGACGTGGTCCTGCCGAACGGGCTGGTGCGTCAGTACTCGCTGTGCGGGGACCTCCAGGACGACCGGGCCTACGAGATAGCTGTACTGCGCGCCCCCGAGAGCCGCGGGGGCTCCGAGTACGTGCACACCCGCATCCGCGTCGGCGATGTGATCACCGTCCGGGGGCCGCGGAACAACTTCACCTTCGCAGCCCGGCAGCGGGCGCTGTTCATCGCAGGCGGCATCGGGATCACGCCTGTCCTGCCCATGATCAGGCAGGCAGATCGCGAAGGCATCGATTGGGAGCTGGCATACGGCGGGCGGACTCGCGGGTCGATGGCTTTCGCCGACGAACTGCAGCTCTACGGAGACCGGGTGCGAGTGGCTCCGGAAGATGAGCGCGGCCCTCTCGACCTGTCGGCACTGTTGGGCACAGTTCGGCCCGACACCCAGGTCTACTGCTGCGGTCCCACCGGTCTGCTCGACGCCGTACAGCGGCTGTGCGAGCCGTGGCCCGCCGGGTCGCTGCACATGGAGAGATTCTCCGGCACAAGCACCGACGGACCGTCGGACGCGTTCACCGTCGTCGCCGGACGCAGTGGTGTCGTATGCGAGGTGGCTGCGAGCGAGTCGATCGCCGACGCGCTGGCCCGCGCAGGCGTCATAGTCCAGACCTCGTGCCGTGAGGGCTTGTGCGGCGCCTGCGAAACGCAGGTACTCGACGGCGTGCCCGACCACCGCGACCAGCTCCTGGGGGACGACGACCGGGAAGCAGGCACGACGATGTTGATCTGCGTGTCCCGCGCCAGCAGCCCGCAACTCATCCTCGACCTTTGAAGCGGGCACGACCTGCAACGCGACCGGCCGTCATGCTGCCACCCGGCTGGAAGGCCCCCACACCGATCGGTGTCGCGCATGGAAGGCCCGTCGGCTCTGGATTCCCCCGGGAGTCCCAAGCCGGAAAGGCCCCAGCGGATGCTCGGGCAGCGCCGGGATGCGGCGTCTTGGAGCCACGATGCCCGACCGAAAGCCCCGGAAACCCCGCGGCCAGCGTCGACCGTTCCCCGCCCCCAGAGAGCAACCGCGTGACTTTCAGAGCCACCCCGACAGATAGGAGAACAATGCATCAGGTCAAGGGAGTAATCGCCCGTGGCAGGGGCCGGCCGGTCGAGCTCGTGACTGTCAACGTGCCCGACCCGGGACCGGGCGAGGCGCTGGTCAAGGTGCAGGCCTGCGGCGTCTGCCACACCGACCTGCACTACCGCGAGGGTGGGATCAACGACGACTTCCCGTTCCTGCTCGGCCACGAGGCCGCAGGGGTGGTCGAGTCGGTCGGTCCCGGCGTCACCGCGTGCGCACCCGGGGACTTCGTGATCCTCAACTGGCGTGCAGTGTGTGGCGAGTGCCGGGCCTGCAAACGCGGCGACCTTCACTACTGCTTCGCCACCCACAACGCGACGCAGAAGATGACCCTTGAGGACGGCACCGAACTGTCTCCGGCCCTGGGCGTCGGCGCGTTCGCCGAGAAGACCCTGGTCGCTGCGGGCCAGTGCACCAAGGTCGACCCGTCAGCCCGCCCGGCTGCCGCTGGTCTCCTCGGATGTGGCGTGATGGCCGGCATCGGTGCGGCGATCAACACCGGCGCGGTCACACGCGGCAAGTCCGTCGCCGTGATCGGCTGCGGCGGTGTAGGTGTCGCGGCGATTGCGGGCTCCGTGCTCGTCGGCGGCAATCCGGTCATCGCCGTCGACATCGACCCCGACAAACTGGCGACCGCCAGCAAGATGGGCGCGACCCACACGGTCGACTCCTCCAAGGTTGACCCGGTCGCGGAGATCAAGCGGATTTCGGCAGAGTTCTACAACGGCGCCGATGGTGCCGATGTCGTTGTCGACGCTGTCGGCCGCCCGGAGACGTGGAAGCAGGCGTTCTACGCCCGCGACCTCGCCGGCACGGTCGTGCTCGTGGGCGTGCCGACGCCCGACATGAAGGTTCCCGACCTGCCACTCATCGATGTCTTCGGCCGCGGCGGCGCGCTGAAGTCGAGTTGGTACGGCGACTGCCTGCCGAGCCGCGACTTCCCGCTGCTGATCGACCTCTACCTGCAGGGCCGGCTCGACCTCGACGCGTTCGTGACCGAGGAGATCGGACTCGCCGACGTGGAGGCAGCATTCGAGCGGATGCACCGCGGCGAGGTGCTGCGCTCAGTGGTGATCCTCTGATGGCGGCACGAGTAGACCACGGGGTCTCCTCCGGGACATTCAGCCTGGACGGCGAGACGTTCGACGTCGACAACAACATATGGGTGGTCGGCGACGACACCGAGTGCATCGTGATCGACGCACCCCACCAGGTCGATGACGTTCTCGCCGTCGTGGGTGACCGGAAAGTGAAGGCGATCGTCTGCACGCACGCCCATGACGACCACGTGCGCATCGCCCCGGCGCTGCGAGACGCTGTCGGCGCGCCGATCCACCTGCACCCCGACGACCATCCCCTATGGGACTTGGTCCACGCGGGCAAGCCCTGGGATTTCGATCTCTGCGACGGCCAGGTACTCCCCGTCGCCGGTACGACGCTCAAGGTGCTGCACACCCCGGGCCACGCGCCCGGCGCAGTGTGCCTGTACGCGCCGGACCTCGGCCGCGTGTTCACCGGCGATACCCTGTTCAAGGGCGGACCCGGCGCAACAGGGCGGTCCTTCAGCGACCGTGCCACGCTTGAGACGTCTGTCCGGTCCAAGCTGTTCGGCCTGCCTCCCGACACCGTCGTGCACACCGGACACGGCGACGACACCACGATCGCCGAGGAGCGCGCCAGGTTCGCAGCGCCCACGCTCCCCGTCCGGCGGAACCTGTCCGGTTCCTGAACAGTTGCGGGGCCTCCCCTCGGCACAGAATCTGCGCATACAGAACGCGACTCGCGGCCGGTCACGATCACCGGAACTCCAGGAAGAGGAACCGAAATAACGCTCCAGGCGGATGCCGCGTCTGCCGAAAGGGCTCCTGAGGTTCACTGACCACCGCGTCACCGGCACCGCCGAGTAGCGCGCACGCAAAGATCCGGACCGGGATTCCGACGTGCCTTCACAGACCGAGCGCGGCCTCGACCGCGAAGCGGCGTCAGCCGGCCGGGTACAAGGAAAGGCATCCAAACAAAGTGGTTGAACTGCCGGTCTCTACCGAAGACCTCAGCGCGCCCGAGGACTATCCGATGGAGAACGTCCTTTACGGGGTGCCTGACGCGAAGGTCCTGTGGCTGCGAACCAACACACAGGGCGAGGGGCAACTCCTCGCCGGAATCTTCTTGTGCCAGCCTTGCGGAGTCGAAGACGAATACCTCAGCGACGAGTCGATGTACCTCATCGAAGGTCGAATGACCGTAGAGGTGATCGGAGGAGAGAGCGTCTGCCTGAATGCGGGCGACGTCGCCTCATTCCCCAAGGGCACGAAGACCGTGTGCCACGTTCACGAACCCATCAAGAAGTTCTTCGTCATCAGTGGATAGAGGTACTTTGATCATGAGCAGCAATTCCTACGACGTCGTCGTGATCGGCGGCGGCTTCGCCGGCGTCACCGCATCCCGAGAGCTCAGCCGGCGAGGCTACAAGGTGGTCCTCTTGGAGGGTCGGGACCGCCTCGGCGGGAGGACGTGGTACAAGGACGACGCGCTCCCGGGCTACTCCTTCGAACTCGGAGGGACGTGGGTCCACTGGTTCCAGCCCCACGTCTATTCCGAGATCACCCGCTACGGCCTGGAACTCGTGGAGACGATCGGCGTTTCCGCTCCGGAACTCGCGGCCACCGTGGCCGGAGGCAAGCAGAGCATCCGCCCGTACGAGGAGGTGGCCGCGGCCATCGAATCGGTCATGGACAAGGTCGTGCAGGACGCCCGCGAGGTCTTCGACCGGCCCTTCGAGCCGTTCCTGCGATCCGAGGCGCTCGCGCGCGTCGACAAGCTGTCCATCCAGGACCGAATCGATGCGCTGGACCTGTCGCAGGAGGAGAAGGACCTGGCGAACGGCCTCTGGGGTGCCATGGGCTCCGCGCCCTGCAGCGAGGTCGGACTGGTCGCTGCGCTGCGCTGGTACGCGCTGAGCGACTTCAACATCCAGACCATGTTCGACACCGTCGGGCGCTACAAGTTCAAGGACGGGACGCGATCGCTGATCCAGGCCATTGCCGACGACTCGCTTGCTGAGATTCGACTGAGCAGCCCGGTCTCCGCTGTGGAACAGTCCGAGGAGGGCGTCGCCGTCACCATCCGAGACGGTGAGGTATTCCGGGCGTCGGCTGTGGTCGTGGCGGTCCCGCTGAACACACTCGGCTCGATCGAGTTCAACCCGGCTCTGTCCGCAGGGAAGCGAGCGGCAAGCGAAGAGCGGCAGGCCGGCCGGGGTTCGAAGGTCTGGGTCCACGTCCGGGGAGACCTGCCCGAGCCGTTCTTCGCCGTGGCCCCGGACAACCACCTGATCAACTACGTTGTCACGGACAAGATCCTGGACGATGGCCAGGTGCTCATCGCATTCGGTCCCGATGGGGCCAACGTCGACGCCGAGGATGCCGACCTTGTCCGGACGGAGCTCGGCAAGATCTTCGGTGACCTCGAGATCGTGGCCACCACGGGACACAACTGGGCCAAGGACGAGTTCTCGCAGGGCACCTGGTCGATGTTCAGGCCCCACCAGACAGTGGCGCGCCTCTCGGAGCTGCAGGCGACCGAAGGGCGGGTCTTCTTCGCCGGATCGGACCTGGCAAACGGATGGAACGGATTCATCGACGGGGCAATCGAATCCGGTATCCGTGCCGGACGCGACGTCCACGCTCGGCACTTCGGGCGCCGCGCATAGATCCGGCTGGAAACCGGCGGCCGGGTCCATGGGCCGGGCCCGCGATTGCGGAGCCGATCGGCCCCTGGGCGTGGACCGGCTTCCCGAGTCCCGCCGGCGCCCGACCCGGAACGCGCTGCCGGGTACATTCCGTCCCCGGGAGCCGATGATGCGCAGGACAACCGTCGTGCGCGGACCGCCTGTGAGGGCGGGACATAGCGGAGTACGACTTCGGAAGTCGTCACACGGCCCGGGGCAAGTCCGGTCGAAGGATCGAGTGCGCAAGAGGACGCCGGCATGGCCGCGGGGGCGGCGCCGTCCGGAGGACCTGTCCGGGTCGATGCCGGTTCAGACGGCCGGTGCGGTCCCGTCCTGCGTTCCTGGGAACCCCTCGGCGCCGGCCCGTCTGTCCGGCGACCAGAGTGGCCACCTGCTCGGTCGCCGACGACAGCCCCGGGAAACGGCCCTGTACCACCAGCCGCTTCAGCCCCCGGCCGCATGCCCTCGACCTCGGCCACCCCCGCCGGTGGTCCCGGGCGCCGCCGCCGTTCTGCAGCTCGCATCGTGGAACCGGCCTGCACCTCCAGCACATCCTGATAAGCCCGCGGCCGCACCGATCAGCTCGGCTGAAGGCCGAGTGCCCTCATCCTGGAGTAGAGGGTGGACCGACTGATCCCCAGCAGTTGTGCTGCCTGGACCTTGTTTCCCCGCACTTGGGTGAGCACCTTGCGGATCGTGTCGAGCTCCGCCTGCTCGAGCAGCCCCAGGTTCCGCTTGCGGACGGGGGTCCGGTAGCGCTCCGGGAGGTCGGCCACCGTGATGTCACCGGCAGAGCGCGACGCCAGCACCTCGTCCACCACGATCTGCAGCTCCTTGAGGTTCCCAGGCCAGTCCTGACCTGCGAGCGCGGCGACCGCCGTGGCCGCGAAGCGTACGTCCTTGGCTCTGCGGGCGGCCAGCAGCTTGGTGAGGATGGCCGGCAACTCGCTGCGGCGCTGCCGCAGCGAGGGCAGCTCGATGACGCAACGGCACAGGGCAGCCGCCCGCGCGGTCGCATCCGCGTCCGGGCCGCTGGTCAGGATCATCCGCGAAGCCGTCCGCTCCATCACGTCGGACAGGACTGCGAGGAGCGGGGCGTTCAGCAGGTCGACGGACTCGACGACGAACCCGGCGACCGACCGTTCGGCCAACTGCCGCAGCTCCACCGCCCAGGCATTGGGGCCCATGACGATCGCGTCGCAGCCGTCGATGCTCAGGTCGGCATCGCCCGCGGCGAGTTCGTGGGCTGCGGAGGTCCGTCCGGATCCCGGCTCGCCCCGGATGAGGACGTGCCCGGTGCCGGCTCGTGCACGGGCCACCGCATCCGCGAGCTCGTCACCGAGGGTGCGGTGCCGGACCGAGGCGCGGGGCACCGCCTCGGTCCTTTCTTCGTTGCGCATGATCCGGAAGACGGCGCCCTGCTTGCAGACGCGCTCCACGCGGACGGTTTGCTGTCCGATGCTCAGGTCGACGAGCAGCCGGTCGCCGGTGCCGAGGCCCGGTCGTGCGGCGACCTCGCGGAGCACCGCGAGGTCGCCGCTTCGCAACTCCGTCGCGGCGGCCCCGTTGGTGAAGGTCTCGCCGGATTCCACCGCGACCACGGGCATCCGCCGGTGGCTGTCGCACGTGGCGCGGAACGCGAGCAGGAGAGCGACTTGGGCGTCGGAGTAGGTGTTGAGCAGGCGCTGCTGGATCTCCCATACGGCGGTGGTCAGCACCGGCTTCATCAGGGCGGGGCTCTCGCGTCTCGGCCCTGCGATGTTGATGACGCCCTCCAGCCGTTTGGTCCCGGGGTGGAAGATCGGCAGGCCGAAGCAGATCTGATCGCGCAAGCACTCCAGGAAGTGCTGCCCGCCGAGCACGAACACGCCACGGCGGGTCTCGATCGGGGTCGAGATCGCGTTGGTGCCGCTCGTCTGCTCGGTGAACTGCGCCCCGACCACCACTCCCAGGCGGTCCGAGGCTGCGGCGAGCTTCGGCGTCCCGAAGGTGCGGTGGAGGATGGAGCCCTCGTTGTCGGCCAGCAGCACGCCGAAGTCGGACCCGTGCAGCTGGTTCTCCAGACCCTGCAGGATGGGTGTGGCCGCCCTGACGAGCCGTGACTGCAGGTTCAGCGTCGCCGGCACGCACGCGATTCGGCTGCCGGGCGTGAGGCCGGCCAAGGTCGACCGGTACCACGACTGTCGGATGTCCGGGTCGGCGGGCAGATCGCGTTCCGGGATGTCGGTGCCCACGAAGTCTTGATACGGCATACGACTCCCAAGGGCCGGGCCGAGTGCTGAGTCTGTAGATCGTCGCACGGTCGGGCACTCCTTACCAGTGTCCGCTGGTGTTGTGTGAACGCTGCTTTCTCGGGCGGCTGACCAGCACGTGACCACCAGAGCTGTGGCACCGCTGGGCGATCAGGGGGGTGGTCGCTGGTGAACTGCCTCGGTGCTTGGCCTGACGGGTGGTGATGCCGGACAGGATTCCGATCGGGTTGGACCGACCGGGTGCGACTGGAGTGACGCGGAACGTCGCGTCGTCGTGGGCGGACGGGACGCCTGGAACCGTGGGCCGCCGTGCGGCCACTGCCCGATGGCGACATCCAAGGCGGCGACACGTGCAGTACTACCCGGAACGCAACTGCGGGACCCTCCACCTGGACCGCCACCGCGGACGCCCCCCGCGTAGGCCGCCCGGCCGCACACCAGCGTCGAGCAACTCGCGGAGAACAACTCGGAGCAACGAAAACAGGACCACACGCCACTGGGAATCCGGCAGGCAGCCGCGCGAACGGCTGCCCGGTCACACTGGCATCGACCGCCGAACCAGGTGTCCGGTTCCTGAACAGTTATCCCGCCCGCTCTGGCGCAGCATTCTACACCACAGATCGCGGACCGGCGATCGACCACCACCAGCCAGAACCTCAGATGGAGAGGGAGCCGATCATGACGCTCCAGAAGGAACCCGCTGCCACCAAGGTCGACCTGTCAGACCGCGTGTTCAAGCTGCTCATCGACGGTCAGCTGGTCGACGGTGCATCGAGCCAGCCCGTCGTCGACCCGGCGACCGGCGAGGCTTTCGCCGCGGCGCCCGTGGCCGACGAGAGCCAGGCCGACGCGGCCTGCAACGCGGCTGCGCGGGCCCTCAACGACTGGCGCAAGACGGGAATGGCGCAGCGGACGGAGATCCTGCACCAGCTCGCCCAGCGGATCGAGGAGCGCAGCGCCGAGATCGCGCGGATCATCACCTTGGAGAACGGGAAGCCGATCGCAGCGGCCGAGGGCGATGTCGACGCCGCCCTCACCTGGCTGCGCCACGTCGCCGGGCTACGCTTGGACCCCGAGGTCCTGCGCGAGGACGGCGGGTCACGTATCGAGGTCCACCGCATGCCCATCGGAGTGGTCCTCGCGATCATTCCGTGGAACTTCCCCTTCTTTCAGACGGTCTACAAGCTCGCGCCTGCGCTTCTCGCGGGGAATACGATCGTCATCAAGCCGGCGCCGACGACGCCACTCAACGCGATGCTCGTCGCCGAGATGGTCCAGGATCTGGTGCCCGCAGGGGTGGTCAACGTGCTGGGCGACGGCGGCGACCTCGGGCCGTACCT
>NZ_JBSFJL010000033.1:0-108603 GCF_053598035.1 Streptomyces sp. NPDC001204
GTTTCTGCGGCTTCACACCCGGGCCCCTGCCCTGTTGTGGGGGGGGGGGGGGGCCCCCCCCCCCCCCCGCCCGTTCTGTGCGCGGAAGCTCTCCGTGAGCCTTCTCTCGCTTGGTGCAAATGGTCGCAAGACACCACACAAGGGGCGAACGAGTCCCGAGTGTGGCCGACGTGACGTGTATGTTCCGGGGCCGAGAGCCATGGAAGGGACCAAACCGGTGAACAAGAAGCTCGCGGCCGCAGTGTCCGGCGGTGCGGTACTCGTACTGGCGCTGACGGGCTGCTCCAGCAGCGCTGCCGACAGCAAGAACGAGGCGCTGAACACCTGGGCCAAGCAGGTGTGCGACGCGGTGCAGCCGCAGGCGAAGAAGATCGAGGCCGCCAACGCCGCCATCCAGAAGGAGACTTCGGACAACAGCGAGCCGGCCCAGGTCCAGAAGACCGACGCACAGGCCTTCCAGGACATGGCCGACGCCTACAAGGCCATCGGCCAGGCCGTGAACAACGCCGGCGCACCCGAGGTCGACAACGGCCGGAAGAAGCAGCAGGACGCGGTCAAGGAGCTCAACGGCCTGGCGGCCTCGTACACCTCGCTGAAGCAGCAGGTGGACAAGCTCGACACCAAGAACCAGGCCAAGTTCGCGGACGGCCTCAAGGACATCGCCACCCGGCTGGACACGCTGAGCCGGACCGGGAACGACGCGCTGAAGAACCTCGAGGAGGGCGACGTCGGCCGGGCGATGGCCCAGCAGCCGAGCTGCAAGTCCGCCTCCGCCACCCCGTCCACCTCGGCCTCGTCCCCGGCGACCGGCGGCTGACGCACGCAGAGACCACGCGCACAGACGCACGCACGGACTCACGCAGAGACGCATCGCAGACACGCGCGCAGACACACGCAGGCACACGCGCGCGTGTGCTGTCGGAGTGAGCCGACACAATGGGGGGCGTGAGTGACACCAGCCTGCCCGCACTGCCCGCCTCCGACCGACCGGACGTCGCCGCCCGGCTCCGGGACGCCCTGCTCGGCGCCTCCTTCACCGCCGACGGACTGCTGGAGCTGCTCGGCGCGCCCGCGTACGCGGCCCTGGCGCGCGCCGAGACCGTGCCCGCGCTCCGGGCCACGCGCGGCGACACGTCGCTGGAACTGCTCGTCCGGCTGTTCCTGCTCCAGCAGCCGGTGCCGTACGCGCGCGTGGCGGGCGTCCTGCCCGTCGAGGCGTGCCTGGAGACCGGCTGGCTGGTCCGCGCCGGCGCGGACGAGGTCGCCGCGACCGTGGACGTCCGGCCGTACGGCGGACTCGACGGCGAGGACTGGTTCATCGTGTCCGACCTGGGCTGCGCGGTCGGTGGCGCGGGCGGGATCGGCAGCCGCGACGAGGGCGTCGTCCTCGGGGTCGGCGGTGCCTCCACGACTCTGGCCGGCATCACGGTCCGCACGCCGGTCGGCTCCGCGCTCGACCTCGGAACCGGCTCGGGCATCCAGGCGCTGCACGCCGGCCGGCACGCCACGCGCGTGACCGCGACCGACGTCAACCCGCGCGCGCTGCACATCACCGCCCTGACGCTCGCGCTGTCCGGCGCGCGGGCGGCCGATCTGCGCCAGGGCTCGCTGTTCGAGCCGGTCCACGACGACGAGCGGTTCGACCTGATCGTGTCGAACCCGCCCTTCGTGATCTCCCCGGGCGCCCGGCTGACGTACCGCGACGGCGGGATGAGCGGGGACGATCTGTGCCACACGCTCGTTCAGCAGGCGGGGGAGCGGCTGAACGAGGGCGGGTTCGCACAGTTCCTCGCCAACTGGCAGCACGTCGAGGGGGAGGACTGGCAGGACAGGCTCAGGTCATGGGTGCCCCGCGGGTGCGACGCGTGGATCGTGCAGCGCGAGGTGCAGGACGTCACGCAGTACGCCGAGCTGTGGCTGAGGGACGCGGGCGACCACCGCGGTGACGCCGCGGAGTACCAGGCGCGGTACGACGCCTGGCTGGAGGAGTTCGAGGCGCGCAAGGTCAGGGCCGTGGGCTTCGGCTGGATCACGCTGCGCAGGACGGGCTCCGCGACGCCCTCGATCACCGTGGAGGAGTGGCCGCACCCGGTGGAGCAGCCGCTCGGCGACACCGTCCGGGCGCACTTCGCCCGCGTCGACTATCTGCGGGACCACGACGACGCGGCGCTGCTCGAGGGCCACTTCCGGCTCGTGAGCGAGGTGGTCCAGGAGCAGGTCGGGCTCCCCGGCGCCGAGGACCCCGAGCACGTCGTGCTGCGCCAGAACCGCGGGATGCGCCGGGCCACCACGGTGGACACGGTGGGCGCCGGCTTCGCCGGTGTCTGCGACGGCACGCTGAGCGCCGGCCGCATCCTGGACGCCATCGCCCAGCTGATGGGCGAGAACCCGCTCCTCCTGCGCGACCGCACTCCGGCCCAGATCCGCCTGCTGGTGGAGCAGGGTTTCATCGAACCGGCGCAGACATCGGTGGAGGAAGTGGCTCGGTGACCCGTTCACGCGACCGATGAGGCCTGCGCGCCCCTGAGTGCTCGCCGGGTCCGCAGGGGCTGCCGGGACAGCGGCGAGTTCCCGTCGTTCTCGGGGCGTGTGGGCCGTTTCGATGGTGCTCGGACAAGGTTTTCGATCTTTGCCCGGGGCCGAGCCGGAAAAACGCGGGAAAAAGTGGAGAGCTTGATTCCCATCACTTCGCGGAGGCGGTCGGAGCGCCGCCCCGGGAGAGGGCCGACTCCTGTTCACCGCGGGTTGGCGTCGTCGTCGCCCGCAGGTGTCAGCCTCCCGTACCGGGGCATCCGGGGGTGGGAGGGGACGCACATGGAGAGCGGGCCGGCGATCTTCGCGGGAACGGTGTTCTCCCTGTTCGGAGCGGCCTTGCTGATGTGGACGGCGGTCCGGGTCCGGCACCGGGAACCCGTCGCCCACGGACTGCCCCGCAGCGCGTCGGCGACCCTCGCGACCCTGGCCGCCGTGACCGCCCTGACCGTCGGCGTGTGGTGCTTCGGGCGCCTGTGACGGCCGCCGCTCCTGTCCGGTCTCCGTAACTGAGAAATCACCTTCCGCATCAGCCCGAACGGCCTGGTGAGCACTCCGGGCGGCAGGAAGGGGGGTAGTCGGGTTACCGTTCGAGTGGCCGTTGCGGGCTTTTCCCGTTTGACACGGGGGCGGGATGTACCGTCACACTCCGCAGCGTCACCACCACCCGACCCCCGGGAAATCAAGGCCTGGGGAGGCCCAAGCGTCGACCGGAGAGAAGAGCGAAGTTGTCCCCGACCAGCGAGACCGCACAGGGCGGCCGCCGACTCGTCATCGTCGAGTCGCCTGCCAAGGCGAAGACGATCAAGGGCTACCTCGGCCCCGGCTACATCGTCGAGGCGAGCGTCGGGCACATCCGCGACCTTCCCAACGGTGCCGCGGAGGTACCCGAGAAGTACACCGGCGAGGTCCGCCGCCTCGGTGTGGACGTGGAACACGACTTCCAGCCGATCTATGTCGTCAACGCGGACAAGAAGGCCCAGGTCAAGAAGCTCAAGGATCTGCTGAAGGACTCCGACGAGCTCTTCCTCGCCACCGATGAGGACCGCGAGGGCGAGGCCATCGCCTGGCACCTCCAGGAGGTGCTCAAGCCGAAGATCCCGGTCAAGCGGATGGTCTTCCACGAGATCACCAAGGACGCCATCCGGGAGGCGGTCGCCAACCCGCGCCAGCTCAACCAGCGGCTGGTCGACGCCCAGGAGACCCGGCGCATCCTCGACCGCCTCTACGGCTACGAGGTCTCGCCCGTGCTGTGGAAGAAGGTCATGCCGCGGCTTTCGGCGGGCCGGGTCCAGTCCGTCGCGACACGCCTCGTGGTCGAGCGGGAGCGCGAGCGCATGGCGTTCCGTTCCGCCGAGTACTGGGACCTGACCGGCACCTTCGCCACCGGCCGGGCGGGTGACGCGAGCGACCCGTCGTCGCTGGTCGCCCGGCTGCAGACCGTCGACGGCAGGCGGGTCGCGCAGGGCCGCGACTTCGACTCCCTGGGACAGCTCAAGAGCCCGAACACCCTCCACCTCGACGAGGCCGCCGCCCGCGCCCTGGCCGCCGCCCTGGAGGACACGCGCTTCTCCGTCCGGTCCGTCGAGTCCAAGCCGTACCGCCGCTCGCCGTACGCGCCGTTCCGTACGACGACGCTCCAGCAGGAGGCCAGCCGCAAGCTCGGCTTCGGCGCCAAGGCGACGATGCAGGTCGCGCAGAAGCTGTACGAGAACGGCTACATCACGTACATGCGTACGGACTCCACGACGCTGAGCGACACGGCGATCGCCGCCGCCCGCGCCCAGGTCACCCACCTGTACGGCGCCGACTACCTGCCGCCGCAGCCCCGTACGTACGCCGGGAAGGTCAAGAACGCGCAGGAGGCGCACGAGGCGATCCGTCCTTCGGGTGATCGTTTCCGCACGCCCGCCGAGACCGGCCTGACCGGCGACCAGTTCAAGCTCTACGAGCTGATCTGGAAGCGGACGGTCGCCTCCCAGATGAAGGACGCGACCGGGAACAGCGTGACCGTGCGGATCGGCGGCGCCGCGGCCGACGGCCGGGACGTCGAGTTCAGCGCGTCCGGAAAGACGATCACCTTCCACGGCTTCCTCAAGGCGTACGTCGAGGGCGCCGACGACCCCAACGCCGAGCTCGACGACCGCGAGCGCCGGCTGCCCCAGGTCGGCGAGGGCGACGCGCTCACGGCCGAGGAGATCACGGTCGACGGCCACGCCACCAAGCCCCCGGCCCGCTACACCGAGGCCAGCCTGGTCAAGGAGCTGGAAGAGCGGGAGATCGGCCGCCCGTCGACGTACGCGTCGATCATCGGCACCATCCTCGACCGCGGCTACGTCTTCAAGAAGGGCACGGCCCTGGTGCCGTCCTTCCTGTCCTTCGCGGTGGTCAACCTCCTGGAGAAGCACTTCGGGCGGCTCGTCGACTACGACTTCACCGCCAAGATGGAGGACGACCTCGACCGCATCGCGCGCGGCGAGGCGAAGGCCGTGCCGTGGCTGAAGCGCTTCTACTTCGGCGAGGGCACCGGCCACGGCGGCGCCGCCGAGGCCGGCAACGGCGACGGGGACCACCTCGGCGGGCTCAAGGAGCTGGTGACCGACCTGGGCGCGATCGACGCGCGCGAGGTGTCGTCGTTCCCGGTGGGCAACGACATCGTGCTGCGGGTCGGCCGCTACGGCCCGTACATCGAGCGCGGTGAGAAGGAGACCGACACCCACCAGCGCGCCGACATCCCGGCCGACCTGGCCCCGGACGAGCTGTCCGTCGAGTTCGCCGAGGAACTGCTCGCCAGGCCGAGCGGCGACTTCGAGCTGGGCACCGACCCGGCCACCGGCCACGCGATCGTCGCCAAGGACGGCCGCTACGGCCCGTACGTCACCGAGGTGCTCCCCGAGGGCACCCCGAAGACCGGCAAGAACGCGGTCAAGCCCCGTACGGCCTCGCTGTTCAAGTCGATGTCCCTGGACACCGTCACCCTGGACGACGCCCTGAAGCTCATGTCGCTGCCGCGCGTCGTCGGCGCCGACGCCGACGGTCAGGAGATCACCGCGCAGAACGGCCGCTACGGTCCGTACCTGAAGAAGGGCACGGACTCGCGCTCGCTCCAGTCCGAGGACCAGCTCTTCACGATCACGCTGGAGGAGGCGCAGGCGATCTACGCCCAGCCCAAGCAGCGGGGCCGCGCGGCCGCCAAGCCGCCGCTGAAGGAGCTTGGCGAGGACCCGGTCAGCGGAAAGCCGGTCGTGGTGAAGGACGGCCGCTTCGGCCCGTACGTCACCGACGGCGAGACCAACGCGACCCTGCGCTCCGGCGACAGCGTCGAGGCGATCACCCCGGAGCGCGGTTTCGAGCTCCTCGCGGAGAAGCGCGCCAAGGCCCCGGCCAAGAAGACCGCGAAGAAGGCCGCCGCCAAGAAGACGACGGCGAAGAAGACGGCGTCCACGGCCGTGAAGAAGACCGCGGCGAAGAAGACGACCACCGCCAAGAAGACGGCCGCCAAGAAGACCACCGCGAAGAAGACCACCGCGAAGGCGACGGCCGCCAAGGCGGCGGAGGACTGATCGCGGCGGATCCCTCGCGGCTCCTTTGCGAAAGGCACGCCCCGGCATCACTTTGATGTCGGGGCGTGCGCACCTCCGGACGGTCACTCCAAGCTGTCGGTGGGTCCCGATAGGCTGAACGCATGACGCGAGCCGAGCAGCCAACGGCCCACACCTCCGCACCCGACGACGCACTCATGGCCGATTCCCGCGAGCGCGCCGTCCGCGCCCTGCTGCGCCGGCCGCAGCTTCGGCGACTGTGGAGCGCCCAACTGGTGGGAGGCGTCGGGGACATCCTCGCGCTCCTGGTCCTGGTCGTCCTCGCCCTCCAGGCGGCGGTCGCCGCGGGCCCCTTCGGCGGTGGCTACCGGGGCGTGGCCTTCGCAGTGGCGACGGTCTTCGGAGCGCGCGTCCTGGCGACGCTGCTCTTCGGCGCGGTCCTCCTCGGGCCCCTCACCTCGCTCACCTCCCAGGAGGGACCGCTCGACCGGCGCTGGACCATGGTCGGCGCCGACGGTCTGCGCGCCGCCCTGCTGATCGTCGCGCCCCTGTGGATCGACTGGACGCCGGACGACGCCCTGGCCTTCCTCCTGGTCACCGTCTTCGTGACCGGGGTCGCCGAGCGTTTCTGGAGCGTGTGCCGTGAGGGCGCGGCCCCCGCGCTGCTGCCCGCCCCGCCCCCGGAGGGCGCCACGGTGCGCCCGCTCCCGGACCACATGGACGCCCTGCGCCGCCTGTCGCTGCGGACCACCTTCCTGGCGGTCCCGCTGGCGGCCGCCGCCCTGGTCGCCGCCTCCCTGCTCAACAACCTCCTGGGCACCGGCATCGCCTGGTTCGACCAGCACCAGGCGGCCCTCGGCGCATACGTCGCGGCCGGTCTGTTCGCCGCGTCCCTGTCCGTGCTGACCTACCTGGAACTGCCCGGCACCCGCACCCCGCGTCCGCGCTCGCCGCTGGAGGGGCTGCGCCGCCCGAAGACGGGTTCCGGCGTCGACAAGGGCCGCACGGGTGCCGTTCCGCTGCTCGTGCTCGCCTGCGCGTCCGTCGCCGGGGCGATCGCCGCCGCGGTCGCCGTCTGCGTGCTGCACGCCACGGACCTGCGTGGCGGCCCGGTGCTCTACGGGCTGGCGGTGCTCGCCCTGACCGGCGGTGTCGCCGTCGGCATCCGTACGGCGCCGAAGGCGCTGGTGTCCCTGTCGCGGCGGCGGCTGCTGGCCCTGACGATCGCGCTCACCGGCGTCGCCCTGCTCGCCGCCGGGCTGGTCCCCGACGTCACCACGGTCCTGCTGATCCTCGCGCTGGCCGGAGTGAGCGCGGGCGCCGCGGCCAACACCGGGCACACGCTGCTCGACCAGGAGGCCGAGGACTACCGCAAGCCGCGCATGACCGAGCACCTGCACGCGGTGGTGCGGGTCTTCGTGGCGCTCGGTGCCGTGCTCGCTCCCGTGGTCGCGGCCGGGATCGGCCCGCACCGCCTCGAGGACGGCCGGTTCGTGTTCGCGCACGGCGGCGCCGCGTTCACGCTCATGCTGGTCGGCGCGCTGCTCCTGCCGGTGGCCGCGCTGGTCCTCGCCAAGGTCGACGACCGCTCCGGCGTACCGCTGCGACAGGACCTCGTCGACGCCCTGCGGGGTGGCGACGACCCGGTGACAGCCCCCGCGGAGTCCGGATTCTTCATCGCCCTGGAAGGCGGTGACGGCGCCGGCAAGTCCACGCAGGCCGAGGCGCTCGCCGACTGGATCAGGGCCAAGGGCCACGAGGTCGTCCTCACCCGCGAGCCGGGCGCCACTCCCGTGGGCAAGCGGCTGCGCTCGATCCTGCTGGACGTGTCCTCGCAGGGCCTGTCCCACCGTGCGGAGGCGCTGCTGTACGCCGCCGACCGCGCGGAGCACGTCGACACGGTCGTACGGCCCGCGCTGAAGCGGGGCGCCGTCGTGATCACCGACCGGTACATCGACTCCTCCGTCGCCTACCAGGGCGCGGGCCGCGACCTGTCCCCGACGGAGATCGCGCGGATCTCCCGCTGGGCGACGAACGGTCTTGTGCCGCACCTGACGGTCCTGCTGGACGTCTCGCCGGAGACCGCCCGTGAACGGTTCACGGAGGCTCCCGACCGTCTGGAGTCGGAGCCGGCCGAGTTCCACGCGCGCGTGCGGTCCGGTTTCCTGGCGCTGGCCGCCGCCGACCCCGGCCGTTACCTCGTGGTGGACGCCGGGCAGGAGCCCGAGGCGGTGACCACGGTCGTCCGGCACCGGCTCGACCAGATGCTGCCGCTGTCCGAGGCCGAGCTGAAGGCACAGGAGGAAGCGCGGAAGAAGGCCGAGGAGGAGGCGCGCCGCAAGGCGGAGGAGGAGGCCCGGCGCAAGGCCGAGGAGGAGCGCCTGGAGCGCGAGCGCCAGGAGCAGCTGGCGCGGCTGCGCGCCGAGGAGGAGGAGCGCAAGCGGCGCGAGCTGGAGGAGGCGCAGCGGCGCGAGGCCGAGCGGCAGGCCGAGGAGGCCCGGCAGCGCGCCGAGGAGGCCCGGCGCAAGGCCGAGGAGGAGCAGGCCCGGCTGCTCGCGGAGGAGCGGGCACGGGCGGACGCCGAGGCGCGCCGCAAGGCCGAGGAGGAGCAGCGGCGCCGGCAGGCCGAGGAGGAGGAGCGGCTGCGCGCCGAGGCCGAGGCGCGGCGGCTGGAGAAGCAGCGCAAGGCCGAGGAGGCCCTGCTGCGGGCGGAGGAGGCCCGGCGGGCGGCGGAGCAGGCCACGGCCACCGCGCAGGCGGGTCCGCGCCGGTCCACCGAGCCGGCAGCCGCGGCGGTGCCGCCGGAGGAGGTGACCGTGCCGACGCCGCTGGTGACGCCGACGAACGCGTCGGGCGGGCCCGCCGACGAGACGGCGGTGCTGCCGCCGGTGCGGGACGAGCGGGGGAGCGGCAGGCCGTCGGGCGAGGGCCCTGACCACTCGGCCCACTCGGCCCAGGGGGCGGGCCGGGCCTCGGGCGAGGACTCCCGTGGGACGTCGCGCGGGTCGGCGGAGTCGTGGCTGCGGACGGCGGGCGAGTCCGAGTCCGAGGTGACCGCGAAGCTGCCGAAGCCCGTGGTTCCGCCGGGGGCCGCCGACGAGACGGCCGTACTGCCGCCCGTCCCGCCGGGCGCCGTGGACGAGACCGCCGTACTGCCGGCTTTCACGCCGGGCGCCGCGGACGAGACGGCGGTCCTGCCTCCGGTGCGCGGGGAGGACCCCACGGACCGGGTTCCGCCCGGCTTCTTCCGGGACGAGCGGGGCGAGCGGTCGCCGGCCGCGCGGCCCGACCAGGGCGACGACCGTACGCGGGAGCTGCCCCAGGTCGACGCCGAGGCGGTCGCCAGGCGGCGGCCGCGGCCGGACTGGGCCGAGGAGACGCCGCTCGACGATCTGCCGACCCTGGCGGACGAGCTGTTGGGCTCGCGCGAGGACGGCAAGGGGTTCGACGACGGCGACGACGGCCGGGGACGGGGCGGGCGGCGCTGAGCCGTCAGACCGGTGGCGCCGAGCCGTCGGACGGGCGCCGATCGGGGCGATCGGGCGATCGGGGCGGTGGTGCGCCTGCCGATGCGCACGAGGCCGCCCGCTGTGTTGTCAGTGATGCCCCGCACAGTTGTCAGTGGTGCCCCGCACAATGGATCCCGCACCACGAACCATGACGAAAGGGCGGCGTGACCCATGAGCGTGTGGGACGACCTCGTCGGGCAGGAGAAGGTCAGCGAACAGCTGAGCGCCGCTGCCCGGGACGCCGACGCCCTGGTCACCGCGGTCGCCACGGACGCACCGCCCCCGGAGGCGTCGAAGATGACGCACGCGTGGCTGTTCACGGGGCCGCCCGGCGCGGGGATCACGCAGACGGCGCGTGCCTTCGCAGCCGCCCTCCAGTGCGTGAGTCCCGACCGCGCCCTCGGCGGCGTCCCCGGCTGCGGATTCTGCGACGGCTGCCACACGGCGCTGGTCGGCACCCACGCCGACGTCAACACGGTCGCCGCCGTCGGCGCGGAGATCCTCGTCAAGGACATGCGCGACACCGTCCGCAAGTCCTTCACCTCACCGGCGAACGGCCGCTGGCAGGTGATCCTTGTCGAGGACGCCGAGCGGCTGAACGAGAAGTCCGCCAACGCCGTGCTGAAGGCGGTCGAGGAACCCGCCCCGCGCACGGTCTGGCTGCTGTGCGCCCCCTCGGTCGAGGACGTCCTGCCCACGATCCGCTCCCGCTGCCGCCACGTGAACCTGCGCACGCCGTCGGTGGACGCCGTCGCGGACATGCTCGTACGCCGGGAGGGCGTCGACCCCGCCGTCGCCGCCGCCGCGGCCCGCGCCACCCAGGGCCACATCGATCGGGCCCGCCGCCTGGCCACCGACCCGGCCGCACGCGAACGCCGCACCTCCGTCCTGAAGCTCCCGCTGCGCGTGGACGAGATAGGCGGCTGCCTCAGGGCGGCCCAGGAACTGGTCGACGCGGCGGCGGACGACGCCAAGGCACTCGCGGAGGAGATGGACGCCAAGGAGGCCGAGGAGCTGAAGGCGGCGCTGGGCGCGGTCCAGGGCGGCCGGCTGCCCCGCGGCACGGCGGGCGTGATGAAGGACCTGGAGGACAAGCAGAAGCGCCGCCGCACCCGCACCCAGCGCGACAGCCTCGACATCGCCCTGGCCGACCTGACCGGCCTCTACCGGGACGTCCTGGCCCTCCAGCTCGGCTCCCGCGTGGCCATCGCCAACGCGGACGTCGAGGACACCCTGGAGCGCCTCGCCCGCGGCGGCTCGCCCGAGTCCACCCTGCGCCGCATAGAGGCGGTCGCCGCCTGCCGCGACGCCCTCGACCGCAACGTGGCCCCGCTGCTGGCGGTGGAGGCGATGACGATGGCCCTGAGGGCGGGCTGACGAGTACGCCAAGTACGCCGAGTACGCCGAGAACGCGAGTGCACGGAGTACCCCGAATACGCCGGGAGGCCGGGAACGCCGAGGCCACCGGCGTCGATGGCGTCACTCGTACGGGGAACGCCCCGCACGTAACGCACTCACGACATCGCGGAGAGTTACGCTCGCTGGATGCACATCAGGCGCGCCCTTCGTCCGAACAGCAGCAGCGGCCCCCGGCCCCGAACCCCGCTCCGCGCGGCCCGCGCGGGCGGCACCCTCCTGGCGGCCGCCGCCCTGCTGGTCTCGGCCTGCACCCCCGGCACCACGCAGCGCCGGACCGAGCCCGCGGCGGACGCGGCGCTGGCCGCCCTGCCGCGGGCCACGCCACCCATCCTGTCGCCGTACTACGAGCAGAAGCCGGCCTGGCGCAACTGCGGGGTGTCCGGCTTCGAGTGCACGACGCTCAAGGCGCCGCTCGACTACGACCGGCCCGCCGCCGGCGACGTCCGGCTGGCCGTGGCCCGCAAGAAGGCGTCCGGCCCGGGCAAGCGGCTCGGCTCACTCCTGCTGAACCCGGGCGGACCGGGCGGCTCGGCCGTCGCCTACCTCCAGCACTACGCCGGTGTCGGGTACCCGGCCGAGATCAGCGCCCGCTACGACCTGGTCTCGATGGACCCGCGCGGGGTCTCCCGCAGCGAGGCCGTGCAGTGTCTCGACGACCGGGACATGGACACGTACACACAGACCGACTTCACGCCCGACGACAGCAAGGAGGTCGACGCGCTCGTCGCCGCGTACCGCAAGTTCGCGGAGGGCTGCGGCGCGCGCGCCGCCCGCCTGCTGCGGCACGTCTCCACGGCGGAGGCGGCGCGCGACATGGACATCCTGCGCGCGGTGCTGGGCGACGGAAAGCTGAACTACGTCGGCGCCTCGTACGGGACGTTCCTCGGGGCCACGTACGCCGGCCTGTACCCGGACCGCGTCGGCCGCCTGGTCCTGGACGGGGCGATGGACCCCTCGCTGTCGGCGCGCCAGATGAACCTGGACCAGACGGCGGGCTTCGAGGAGGCCTTCCAGTCGTTCGCGAAGGACTGCGTACAGCAGAGCGACTGCCCGCTCGGGGGCCGCGGCGCGACGCCGAAGCAGGTCGGCGACCGGCTCGCCGCCTTCTTCCGCAAACTCGACGCCCGGTCGATCCCCGCCGGTGACGCCGGAGGACGCCGCCTCGGCGAGTCCCTCGCCACCATCGGGGTGATCGCGGCGATGTACGACCAGGCGGCCTGGCCGCAACTGCGCTCGGCGCTGGCCTCGGCGATGAAGAAGAACGACGGCTCCACCCTGCTGGCTCTCTCCGACAGCTACTACGAACGCGACTCCGGCGGCCACTACAGCAACCTGATGTACGCCAACGCCGCCGTGAACTGCCTGGACCTGCCGGCGCCCTTCGCCGGCCCCGAGCAGGTGGAGGAATCCCTCCCCGCCTTCGAGAAGGCCTCCCCGGTCTTCGGCCGCGGCCTCGCCTGGAGCACGCTGAACTGCGCGTACTGGCCGGTGCAGCCCACCGGCCGGCCCCATCGCATCGAGGCCAAGGGCGCGGCCCCCATCGTGGTCGTCGGCACCACCCGGGACCCGGCGACCCCCTACCGCTGGGCCCAGTCCCTGTCCCGCCAGCTCTCCTCGGCCCACCTGCTGACCTACGACGGCGACGGTCACACCGCCTACCGCCGCGGCAGCCGCTGCATCGACTCCGCGATCAACACCTACCTCCTCCGGGGCACCCCTCCGACGAACGGGAAGCGCTGCTCGTGACCACCGCGCCGCACCCCGGAGTCCAGGCCCCAGGGGCGCTCCGGGGGGCGTGCGAAGCACCTCCGGAAACTGTGTAGACTTACCGACGTTGCCGATCGCATCATGATGCGGCAGCGCGCCGCTTTAGCTCAGATGGCCAGAGCAACGCACTCGTAATGCGTAGGTCTCGGGTTCGAATCCCGAAAGCGGCTCCATCGGAAAGACCAGCTGGGAATGCTCCTGGCTGGTCTTTCGGCGTTCGGCCGTGGGATGCGGAAGCGCGTGGGCGCGGCGGGCGGTGAGTGTCACGCTCGCGGTGTCGTCGACTCTCGTCGTGCGTAAGTCCCGGGTTCGAATCCCGTAAGCGGTTCCACGGGGAGGACCGGCGGGGAACGCTCCCAGCTGGTCCTTTGTCGTTCAGTGGTCCCCGGCCGAGTTCGCCGCCACGACGGGCAGGCGTACTTTTGGAATCAGGCAAGGGTGACTCCCGGTCGGAACGTCCAGGCCTCGGTGGAAGCCATGAGGGCGCATGCGAGATCTTCGGGCGGCCTGGCGGTCCCGGATCAAGGCCTTGGACCACGGAACCGAGCGGGGTGCGTACTCACACAGCAGGCGCGGAGGGGTCATGGCCGAGCTCGGTAAGGCGGGTAACCCGCCGAACCCTGCCGCGGTGCTGCGCGAGCCCTCACGGCTGGCCGCGGTGGACGCCGTCCGCGCGGTCGACGAGCTGACCACGGACGCCTTCGCCCGGTCCGTGGGCCTGGCCGTACGGCTGCTGGACACCCGAATGGCCCTGATCAGTCTGGCCGGGGCGGACCGGCAGTTCATCCGGGGCGGGATCGGCAGAGCCGTACCGCGGCACGGGGAGCAGGAGCGAGTCGACTGGGGTTTCTGCTCCGAGGTGGTGGTGTCGGGCCGGCCACTGGTCATCGACGACGTCCGGAACGACTCCGCGCGCCGCTCCGACCTCGCGGTCGCCGCCACCGGCATGCGCGCGTACCTGGGCGTGCCGCTGCTGCTGGAGGAACTGTCGATCGGCGCGCTGTACGTGATCGACACCAGGCCGAGGGTGTGGGACACGGAGCAGCGGTGCGCCCTGGAGCAACTGGGCGCCTCGGTGATGAGCGAGATCCGGTTGCGGCTGGACGCGGCCGAACACGGGCGGCTCTACGAGCAGGCCGCGGCCGCCGCCGTGGTCGAGCACAGAAGGTCCCAGCAGTTGCAGGACCTGGCCCGGTCCAGTCTGCGGATCAACGCCGCGCCGTCACTGGAGTACGCCCTCCAGACGGTCACCGAGGAGGCCAGGTCGCTGGTGGGCACGCACCAGTCGGTCACCAGCATGACCACGAACCTCCGCTGGGCCCAGGCGATCAACGCGGTCTCCCTGTCGGACAAGTACGGCGAGTACCGCTTCTTCGACGCGCCCCCTGTCGGAGAGGGGATCTATGTCCTGGTGTGCAAGGAGAACCGGCCGATGCGGATGACCCAGGACGAGCTGGAGGCCCACCCGGCCTGGCGGGGCTTCGGCTCCTACGCCGCCGTTCATCCGCCGATGCGCGGTTGGCTGGCCGTCCCGCTGATCGCCACCGACGGTCGCAACCTGGGACTGATCCAGCTCTCGGACAAGAAGGACGGCAGCGACTTCACGGCCGACGACGAGGCGATCCTCGTCCAGCTCTCCCAGCTGGCCTCGGCGAGCATCGAGAAGGCCGCGGCGCTGGAGAACCAGTACGAGATCGCCCGCACCCTGCAGAGCAGTCTGCTGCCGCAGCAGCTGCCCGAGCACTCGGCGGTGTCGGCCGCCTCCCGATATCTGCCTGCCGCACCCCGTGCCGGGGTCGGCGGCGACTGGTTCGACGTGATCGGGCTCTCCGGTGCCCGGGTCGCGCTCGTGGTCGGGGACGTGGTCGGCCACGGCATCCACGCCGCCGCGGCCATGGGCAGGCTGCGCACGGCCGTGCGCACCCTCGCCGATGTCGATCCCACCCCGGAGGAACTGCTCACCAGGCTGGACGACCTGGTGAGCCGGCAGTGCGCGGAATCGGGCGTCGACGACGGTGCGGACCCGGCCGGCGGAGGCGCCGTGGACGTCGGAACCACCTGCCTGTACGCGGTGTACGACCCGGTGACCGGGCGTTGCTCCCTGGCCAGTGCCGGCCATCCGGCGCCCGTCATCGTCGCCCCGGACGGCAGCGCCGACTTCCTCGACCTGCCCTCCGGGCCGCCGCTCGGTGTCGGCGGCGTGCCGTTCGAGACGGTGGAGATGGAGGTGCCCGAGGGCTGTCTGCTCGCCTTCTACACCGACGGCCTGGTCGAATCCCGGCAGCGCGACCTGGAAGCGGGAATGGAAGAACTGCGGGAGGCGCTGACCGAGCCGTGCGACTCGCTGGAAGCGCTGTGCGACCACGTGGTCAAGACGCTGCTGCCCGATCCCCCGACCGACGACGCGGCGCTGCTGCTGGTCCGGCCGCACGGCCTGGACGAGACGCGGGTCGTCACCTGGGACATCGCCGCGGAACCGGCCGAAGTGGCCCGGATCCGCGCTCGGACCGCCCGCCTGCTGGCGGCCTGGGGGCTGGAGGAGATCGGCTTCGTGACCGAGCTGGTGGTGAGCGAACTGGTCACCAACGCCATCCGGTACGGCCAGCCCCCCATACAGATGCGGCTCATCTACGACCGGACGATCATCTGCGAGGTCTCCGACGCCAGCAGCACCGCCCCGCATCTGCACCAGGCCCGCATCTTCGACGAGGGCGGACGCGGCCTGATGCTGGTCGCCCGGCTCACCCAGCGCTGGGGCACCCGCCACGCCCGTGACGGCAAGACCATCTGGTGCGAGCAGGCCCTGCCCGCGGAAGGCCTGCCGGTGGAAGGCCTGCCCATGGAGGGTCTGCTCGCGGAGGGCCTGCTTCTGGACGACCTGCTGCCGCCCGACGCACAGCAGTGACCCGGCCTTTCGTGTCGTCTTCCGGGTTCCGGGAGTGCCGGCGCGCGCCCGGTCGGGCCGCCCGCCGTGATCCGTATGTGATCGGCGAGCCGTAGTCTCACCGCCCGGCTGTGGAATGCGCGGAACGCGCGGACAAGGGCGGGGGACGGTCATGACGTATCGGCGCGCGGCGATACCGGCGCTGGTCGGGGGCCTGCTGATCACGGCGTTGCTGTGGTGGGCGGGGGCGAGCGTGCAGGCGCTGCACCTGGCGGGCACCGCCGACGCGATCGGCGGCCGGACCGCCGCCGAACTCGAACACTGGCTCATCCCCTGGTCGTACGACCCTCCGGACGTCGTGCGGTTCGGTGACGAGGCGTCCGACTGGGTCAACGGCACGCCTGACCCGGACGGAGCGCGCTACCTGGTCCTCCACCACACCGCGATGCAGATCCGTTTCGGCGCGGTGTTCGCCTTCTTCGTGCCCGGCGCGCTGCACCTGGTCCGCAGGCTTCCGCCGGTCCACGGCCGGCTGCCCGCCACGCTGCTCGCGGTGTGGGCCTGGGGACTGGTGGCGGGGACCCTGGCGGTGACCGTCTCCGCGCCGTGGCTGATCGCCTCGCAGGGGCGCGGCAGTTACCGCTTCCTGCCCCAGTTGGCGGGCACGATCTCGTCCGGGCGGCAGATCCTGGTGGTGGCCGCGCTGGTCGCGGCGGTGGGGACGGTGTTCGCGGCCCGGATCACCGCGAAGGGGGCCGGTCCGCTGCCGCGGCAGGCCGTCCCGGCGCGCGCCGCCCGCGTTGCCGCCACCGCCGGGACCGCGATCATCGCGCTGTCCCTGGTCGTTCTCTCGTACCAGTCGGTGGCAGCCGCCATCCAGAGGATCGACCCGGTCGGCGGGCTGTTCGCCGAGCCGGGTGAGCTGCTGCGCCAGTGGCTGCTGCTCGGCGGCTGGGCGGGCCCGGCGGGCGCGCCGTTCGGCGACTGGTTCCTGCACCGACTTCCCGACGTACTGGTGCTCGTGGTGGTGTGGTGGGGGCTGCGGTGGCTGCCCGTGCTGCTGACCCGGGCCACCGTCCCGGCGATGGCGGTCGGCGCGGTGTGCGCGACCGTCCTCGGACTGCTGGCGAGCCAGTTGCTGCGGATGGCGACGGACGGGGCGGGCCTGCGCTGGGGGTTGACGTATCTGTCCGCGGGCCTCGGGAACGGCGTTCCCGCCGCACTGACCTGCGGCCTGGTGGCGGGGGTCGTGGCCGCCACGACGCTGCGGCTGACCGTGGCCGGACGAGCCGACGGCGTCCCCGAAGCCGCACCCTCCGCGGAGAGCCCCGCCCACCACTGAGAGGGCCTGCGGACGACGGGGCCACGGGCCACGGGGGCACGCCGGGGCTTGCGCCGCGGAGTGCCCCCGTGGAGTGGGAGTGCCCTCGTGCCCACGTGGGAGAGGGCACGGAGGGTGTTCAGCGCATCGCGCGGGCGTGTGTGCGCTCGAAGACGGCGAAGGCCGCCTCCTGGCGCCACTCGAGTTCCGCCTTGGGGCTGCGGGACAGCAGGCGCTGACAGGCCGGGGTCCGTACGGGCAGGCCGGGGCGCTCGCCGCGGCAGGCCGGCACGACCCGGTAGCCCGCGGTGGTGGGATTGCCCTGCCACAGGCTCGCACCGGGCAGGAAGGCGTACTGGAGCGAGGCGCGCGCGAGGTCCTTCAACTCGGCGTAGGAAAGGCCGTAGGCCGTGGCGGCGTACTGGTACTCGTGGCTGATGTCGATCCGGGACACGCCGGGGTCGTCGGTGGCCAGCACGATGGGGACGCCGTAGCGGCGATACGTGGTGAAGGGGTGGTCGGCGCCCTTCACCCCGAGGATCTGGGCGTTGCTGGTGAAGGGCACTTCGACGGCGACCTGGCGGGCGGCCATGGTGCGGGCCGTGCTCCGCCAGCCGTCCTCGTGGACGAGGTCGACGCCGTGGCCGACGCGCTCGGTGCGGGCGACGTCGACGGCCTCCTCGATGTGGAACCTCAGGTCCTTGGGCTTGACCAGCCCGGGCCACAACTCGCCCGCGTGCAGGGTGACATGGGCCTTCGGGTACTGACCGCGCAGATAGCGGACCATGTGCATCTGGAGGCCGTAGTCGCGCAGCGCGACGTCCCCGTCCTCCGGCTGGACGAGGTTGACCGCGACGAAGCGCGGGTCTCGCTCGGCCAGCCGCATGCCCAGGGCGAGTTGGGTGAAGACCCGCTCCGGGGCGCTGCCGCGGGAGGCCTGGGAGACCCAGCGGACGGTGAGCCGGCAGCCGGGCCGGGCCGTGCGGGTTCCGCAGTGCTCGGTCGCGCGGAACTCGGCGTCGCCGTCGTCGGCCTCCTTGCGGGCAGCGGCGACCAGCTTGTCCAGCTTTCCGCCGGCCACCAACTTGCGGTGCAGCGCGGCGAGATCGCTGTCCCAGCCGATCTCGGCGGCCAGTTGCTTCGCGCCGTCGGAGGCCGGGGTGACCATGGTCTCCAGATAGAACTGGTTCTGGCCCGCGGCGTGGTCGGCGACCTGGGCGAGCAGCTTGCCCCGGTGCCGCCAGGTCACCTCGCCGAACTTCCCGAAGGTGTCGAAGAAGTGGTCGTGGCCGTTGCCGCCGGGCGGGAAGTCCTCCATGGACCACGCGCGGACCAGCGCGTCGTGGAAGGCGCGGTCGGTCCTGGCGTCCGCCGCGGGGCGGGTCCCGGGCCGGCACGGCGGCGCGACGGCGGTCAGCGTCGCGGTCTCGACGCACAGCCCGTCCTCGGCGGCCAGTTTGATCAGGTACTCCGTGGACACCGCGCCGGAGAGATGGTTGTGCAGGTCCCCGCCCTTGGGCAGGCTCACGAAGAACCCGCGCAAGCGCACGGGCCGGGAGCGCAGCGATCTCAGGTAGGCGTCCGTACGGGCCTCCGCGACCGTCATCGGCCTGGACTGCGGCACGGCACGCGACGGGAGCCCGCTGCCGGTCTGTCGCGCGCCGGCGGGCTGCGCGTCGGCGGACGGGGCGGTCAGGAGGGACAGGGCGAGGAGGGAGCCCACGGCGGCCGGAACGGCCCGGCGGCGTGCGGCACTTCGGAGTTGCATGCTCACTCGGGCATGATCGGGGAACAAACATGGCAGAACCGGTTCTCCCGGACATTTTTCGACGGACAGTACCCGACCGAGTGACCGCGCGGAATTGCGCGGACATCACCCGGGCGGTTGACGGACTCACGGCGTGGGGTGCGGTTTCGTCCCGGTTCAGGGAGGGTTGCGGTGAGGCGGGGGTAAGAGGCCGCAAAGTGAGG
Source organism: Streptomyces sp. NPDC001204 (assembly GCF_053598035.1). NCBI lineage: Bacteria > Bacillati > Actinomycetota > Actinomycetes > Kitasatosporales > Streptomycetaceae > Streptomyces > Streptomyces sp. NPDC001204. The sequence continues at coordinate 18,946 of NZ_JBSFJL010000033.1, forward strand.
TGGCGTCAGAGCAACCGGCGCCGCCCGGGCGACATCCTGGTGAACGAGGGGCGCCGTGCGGGCGCCGTTGTCGTCGGATGGGATGAGGGCCGTGGTGGAGCCGAGGATCGCTGTCGCGGTGGTGACCATGGGCAACCGGCCTGCCGAGGTCGACGCCCTGCTGGAGTCCGTGGCCAAGCAGGATCTCGCGCCCGCGCGCATCGTGATCGTCGGCAATGGGTGCCGGCTGCCCGAGTTCGCCCGCCGGCTGTCCCTGCCCGGCGAGGTCACGGCGGTCGATCTCGACGAGAACCTCGGCTGTCCCGGCGGGCGCAATGTCGCCCTGGCCCGGCTGCGGGAGTTCGGGGACGTGGACGTGGTCGTGGAGCTGGACGACGACGGGCTCCTGGTCGACGCCGACGTGCTGCGCCGGGTACGGGATCTGTACGCCGCCGACCCGCGCCTCGGCATCGTCGGCTTCCGCATCGCCGACGAGTGCGGCGAGACCCAGCAGCGGCACGTGCCGCGGATCGGCGGGTCGGATCCGATGCGGGGTGGGTACGTCACCGGGTTCCTCGGCGGCGGCCACGCCCTGCGGATGGCGATGCTGGAGCAGACCGGGGACTGGCCCGCGGAGTTCTTCTTCGCGCACGAGGAGACCGACCTGGCCTGGCGTGCCGCCGACGCCGGCTGGAAGATCCTCTACGCGCCCGAGCTGCTCCTGCGGCACCCGAAGACCTCGCCCGCCCGGCACGCGATCTACTACCGGGTCACCGCCCGCAACCGGGTCTGGCTGGTCCGGCGGCGGCTGCCGCTCCCGCTCGTCCCGGTGCACCTCGGCGTGTGGACGCTGCTCACCCTGGTGCGGACCCGTTCGCTCGCCGGGCTGCGGGCCTGGTTCGGCGGTTTCGTGGAGGGGCTGCGCGAGTCCGCGGGGGAACGGCGGCCCATGCGCTGGCGGACCGTGTGGCGGCTGACCAGGCTCGGCCGGCCGCCGGTCGTCTGACCGCCGGATCACGACGGGCGGGGGCCGCGCGGGGCCCGGTGCGTGCTGGGGGCGGGTCCCTACGGTGTTCGGGCCGTTTGCCGGGCTCACGCGGTGTTCGGGCTCCGTCTGCCGGGTCTGTACGGTGTTCGGTCCCGCGCCGCCCCCGCGCTCACGTCCTGCCCGGCTCACGTCCTGCCCGGCTCACGTCCCGCCCGGCTCACGTCCCGCCCCCGCGCTCACTTCGCGTCGGCGTAGCACTCCACCACCGCCGTCGTGAACGGAAACCGCACCGGGGTCTCGCCGAACGTCAGCCGTCCCGCCACCTCCGCGGCCTGCCGGATCGCCTCGACGACCGTGTCCGCCTCCTCCTTCGGGCAGTGCACGATCACCTCGTCGTGCTGGAAGAAGACCAGCTCGGCCGCAATGTCCCGGCAGGTGCGGCGCAGCGCCGCGAGCAGCAGCAGGGCCCAGTCCGCGGCGCTGCCCTGCACGACGAAGTTGCGGGCGAACCGGCCTCGGGCACGCGAGTTGGTGGAGGCGTACCCCGGCATCCAGCCCTGGTCGGCGGGTGGCGCGGAGGCCGGGTCGTCCTGCGGGAGGCCCGCCTCCCCGGTCGCGTCATCGGTCGTCCCGGCGGCCGGGGGACACGTGCGGCCCAGCCAGGTCCGTACGAGCCGGCCCTCCTCGCCCGCCCGCGCGGCCTCGTCGACGTACGCCACCGCCTTGGGGAAGCGGCGTCTGAGGGCGGCGAGGTTCTTCAGACCGTCGCCGGAGGTCTGCCCGTAGACCGCGCCCAGCACGGCGAGTTTCGCCTGGGCGCGGTCGCCGGAGAAGGCCCGGTCGGACACCGACTGGTAGAGGTCGGCGTCCCGGCCCGCCACCTCCATCAGCCCCGGGTCGCGGGAGATCGCCGCCAGCACCCGCGGCTCCATCTGGGCGGCGTCGGCGACGACCAGCCGCCAGCCGGGGTCGGCCACCACGGCCCGGCGGATGACCTTGGGGATCTGCAGCGCGCCCCCGCCGTTGGTCACCCAGCGGCCGGTGACCGTGCCGCCGGCGAGGAACTCCGGTCTGAACCGCCCCTCGCGCACCCAGTCCTGGAGCCAGGACCAGCCGTGGGCGACCCAGATCCGGTACAGCCTCTTGTACTCCAGCAGGGGTTCGACGGCCGGGTGGTCGACGGACCGGAGCTCCCAGCGGCGGGTGGACTTCACCCTGATCCCGGCCCGGGCGAAGGCCTTGACCACGTCGGCGGGCAGATCCGGCCGCACCCGGTGGCCGAAGGCGGCGGACACCTCGTCCGCGAGTTCGGCCAGCCGGCGGGGCTCGCCGCCGCCCGCGTACCGCTCGCCGAGCAGTTCGTGCAGCACCTCGCGGTGCACGTCCGCGCGCCAGGGCAGGCCCGCGCGGTTCATCTCGGCCGCCACCAGCGTGCCCGCCGACTCGGCGGCGGTCAGCAGGCGCATGCGGTCGGGGTGCTCGGCTCGCTCGTGCCGCCGCTGCTGCTCGGCGTAGACCGTGATCAGGTCCGCCAGCGGCAGGCCCACGCCCTGCGGCTCGAAGAGCGAGGACTGCGCGCCGGGTTCGGCGGACCGGTGCGGCGGGTCCGGCGGTACGCGGCCGCCGCGCAGCCTGGCCAGGGCGGCGGCGGCCGAGCGGGGCTCGCCGTGGCGCCCCTCGTGGCCGAGGAGGAGCGTCTCGGCGTCCTCGATGTCGTAGCACCGCTCCACCCGCACGCCCGCGGCGAGCAGGCGTGGATAGACCTCGGCGGTGGACCGCCACACCCATCGTGTGACGTCCGGTCTGCCGCGGACCGCCTCCGCGAGGCCGGCGGCACGGTGCACCGGACCTGCGGGCAGGCCGTCCCGGCCGAGGGGGGCGACCTCGGCGCCGCCGTCCTCGGCCGGTGCCAGAGCCCACCGGTCGGTCATGTCGGCGAGTGTCGCAGGCGGGTCTGACAACGGGTCTGACAACGGGCTCCGGCCCGCTGCCCGGGAAGGCGGTCAGCCGTCCTGTCCGCCGTCGTGCGGCTCATGGTCCTCGTCCTGCCGTGCGCGGTCCTTCACCAGCTCCGCCAAGGCCGCCGCGACGTACTCCTCGGTGCGTGCCTTGTCCAGGCCGAGGCCGCTGAGGACGCCCTCGCCGTTCTCCAGCTCCAGCAGGGCCAGCAGGATGTGCTCGGTGCCGATGTAGTTGTGGCCGAGGCGCAGGGCCTCACGGAAGGTGAGTTCCAGGGCCTTCTTGGCGGCCGAGCCGTAGGGGACCAGCTCGGGAGCGTCGGCGGACGCGGGCGGCAGGGCGGCGGTCGCGGCTTCCCGGGCGGCGTCCAGGGTGACGCCCTGGGCCTCGATGGCCTGCGCGGCCATGGCCTCCGGTTCGGCGAGCAGCCCGAGGACCAGGTGCGCGGGCGTTCCCTCGGTGCTCCCGGCGGCCTTGGCCTCCTCGTGGGCGGTCATGACCACCTTGCGGGCGCGGGGCGTGTACCGGCTGAAACCCTGGCTGGGGTCCAGGTCGGCCGACTCCTTGGGCACGAACCGCTTCTGCGCGGCCTGCCGGGTGACGCCCATGCTCCTGCCGATGTCGGTCCAGGAGGCACCGGAACGGCGGGCCTGGTCGACGAAGTGCCCGATGAGGTGGTCCGCCACCTCGCCGAGGTGTTCGCCGGCGAGCACGGCGTCCTGGAGCTGCTCGAGGGGTTCCTGGTGGACCTTCTTGATGGCCGAGATGAGGTCGTCCAGACGGACGCTCGACCTGATGGTGGGGTTCGTCATGTGTCAACCGTAGGTTGCGCTCCTCCGGGGTGTCAACCCGAAGTTGACACCCTGGAGGATGTTCCGCGGTCGGTTTGTCCACAGGGTGTGGACAGAGTCGCGCGCACCTCGTGGCACGATCGAGCGGTGAGTACGTCCAGCACCGTCGACCGGGCCTTCCGGGCCGCCCTGTACGCGCCTTCCGACGACGCCCTCGACGCCGGCGCCTCCCTGCTGGCCGCCGACCCCGGGGTGGACGCCGAACTCGCCCGGCGCGGGCAGGAGTTCGTGGCGACGGCGTGGCAGCGAGGCTGGCGGCCCGCCGATGTCGCCCGGATCGTGCGGCGGGAGCTCGACGAGGTCCATGTGCGGCTGCTCGCGGGGCTCGTCCGCAGGCAGGCGGCCGACGACCGGCCGCGCGGCCCGCGCTGGGCCGCCCAGCTCGACGGACTGCCGTCCGGGGAACCGCCCCGCACCGACCGTTTCTCGCATGCCACCGCCGTCCTGGAGCTCTACCGCCTGCTGCTGCGGCTCCCCGCGCTCGAACCTCTGGACGAGCCCGCGCCCGCGCCCCGGACCGAGTCCCGCATGCTCACCCGGATCCGGGCGCTGCTCGCCAAGGCGGAGGCGACCGGGTACCCGGAGGAGGCGGAGGCGCTGAGCGCCAAGGCGCAGGAGCTGATGGCGCGGCACAGTGTGGACGAGGCGCTGCTCGCCGCCCGTGCCCCGTCGCCCGACGCCCCCGGCGCCTGCCGGATCGGTGTCGAGCCGCCGTACGAACAGGCCAAGGCCGTGCTGCTGGACGCCGTGGCCACCGCGAACCACTGCCGTGCCGTGTGGAACGAGGCCCTCGCGTTCTCCACCGTCGTCGGCTTCGAGGCCGACCTGGAGGCGGTCGAACTGCTCTACGCCTCCCTGCTGGTCCAGGCCACGACGGCGATGACCAGGGCGGAGGCCGCCCAGCGAGCGGGCGGGCGCAAGCGGACCAAGACCTTCCGGCAGTCCTTCCTCGCCGCCTACGCCCACCGAGTCGGCGCCCGCCTCGCGGCCGCCGCCGAGACCCAGGTGACCGCGGACCTGCTGCCCGTCCTGGCGAGCCGGGACGTCGCGGTCACCGACCGGGTGGACCGTTTGTTCCCGGAGACGACCACCACCCGCCTGCGCGGGGTGAGCGACACGGCGGGGTGGACGGAGGGCGCCCGGGCGGCGGACCGGGCCCAGGTGAGGTCCCGCCCGCCGCTCGGCCGACGTGCCGCGCCACCCGCGTGAACGGCGTCGGTCAGTCGCCGGCCTGCTGGAGGGCCGTCACCGACGCGTCCGGGTCGCCCACGTTCTTCCTGCCCTGGACCGGGCCGTAGGACCACGGGAAGTCCTGGCTGCCGGACGCTCCGGGCAGGCTGAGCTTCAGTGACGTCACCGCGAGGCTCTTGGCGTCGTTCTCCTTGCCCCGCACGTAGGTGAGAGTGAAGGACGCCGTGTCGTCCTTGGCGAGAGTGAGCTTCTCCGGCTTGCCGGACTTGTCCTGCGGGACGGTCGCCGTGACGTCGCCGGCGGACAGGGTGGCGCCCGGGAAGCCCTCCAGGGTGCACCGCGCACCCCGGTTGGTGACGGTGACGGGCACATTGCCCGTGTCCCCGGCGGCGGGCGCGGCGTTGGCCGGACCGACCTGAACCCCGACCTCGGTGATCCGGCAAGCCGTGCCGCCGGTGTTCTTGTCCCCGGAGCCAGTGCTGCTTCCGCCGCTGTCGCAGGCGGTGAGCAGGAGGGCCGCGGCGAAGGCGGTGACGGTGATCGGAATGGCGCGCATGAACTGGTCCCTTGGATCGTGACGATGCCCGAGGATCATCACGCACGAGCGGGCGGCGCGGTTGCCCGCCCCGCGGTCGGCCCCGCGCGTCAGGAGCCCAGGCTCGCCGTCGGCAGGCCCGACGGTAGCGTCCCGCCCGTCGACCGGGTGTACGTCTCCGAGCCGAGACCACCCTCCCAGGTAACGCGGAGCGTGGTCCTGTTGACGGAGTCCACCGTGCCGGTCGTACGGGCCTTGCACGCGTCGAGGCGGATCACACGCCTCGCGCCCTCCTCGACCGCCGTCCCGGTGCAGATCGTCCGGTCGGTCGAGAAGAGCGCGGCCTGCTTGCCGGTGACGGTCAGGACCACGGCCTCGCCGCCGGTGGTGGCGAGCCAACTTCCCTCCACGCCGTCCCCGTTGGCGGTCGGACCGCCCGTACCGCCTGCGCCGCCGTCGTCGCCGGTCGCGGTCACGCTCGTGTCGGGGGTGGCGGAGGTCTTGTCCGTGGCGCCGGAGCCGCCGCTGTCGCACCCGGTGAGGGCGAGCGCGCCGAGCAGGGTCACGGCGGCGATCCGCGTCGCGGCGCTCGCCCCCGTTGCCGCCTTGGCCGCCCTGCTCGCCCGGGTCGTCGCAGTCATCGGAAAGCCCCCAAGTCCTGACCGGCCGGCCGCCCGGCGGCCGGTACGACCGCAGCAAGCTACCAGGACCGGGCGCTTACCAGGAGGCCTTCCGGACCCCGGGCAGATGCCCGGCGTGCGCCTGTTCCCGCAGGCTCACCCGGGACAGGCCGAAGGTGCGCAGGTAGCCGCGCGGCCGGCCGTCGATCTGGTCGCGATTGCGCACGCGTGTGGCGCTCGCGTCCCGCGGCTGCCCGCGCAACTCCCGCTCGGCGGCGAGCCGTTCGTCCGGCGTCGAGGACGGCCTGCGGATGATCTCCTTCAGCTCGGCCCGGCGGGCGGCGTACCGCTCGACGATCTGCCGCCGCTTCTCGTTCTTCGCGATCTTGCTCTTCTTCGCCATGGCGTCTCCCTGTTCTTCGGGGTTCTTCGCGGTCCGGGTTCTTTCGGGTTCTTCGGGGTGCTTCAGGTTCCTCGGGTGACTCGGGTTCCTCAGACCTTCACCCCGCGCGCGCGGATGCGCGCCACGGCTGACTCGACGCCGATCATGTCGACGGTCCTGACCGCCCTCGCGCTCAGCCGCAGCCGCACGTGGCGGCCCTCGCTCGGCAGCCAGTAGCGCTTGGTCTGGATGTTCGGGTCGAAGCGGCGGGAGGTCCGCCGGTGGGAGTGCGAGATGTGGTTGCCGAAGCCGGGCCGGGCGCCGGTCAGCATGCAGTGGGCGGACACGGGTGACGCACCTCTCCTCGATCGGTGATGTAAATGGAATTCATTTTCAGTAGCATAGCGGCATGGCACGCAACGAACTCCGCCCGGTCGTCAAACTCCGGTCCACCGCTGGGACCGGCTACACCTACGTCACCCGCAAGAACCGCCGCAACGACCCGGACCGGCTGACCCTGCGCAAGTACGACCCGGTCGCCGGCCGGCACGCCGACTTCCGAGAGGAGCGCTGAGGCCCGCCGTGCGCAACGGAATCCACCCGGCCTACGGTCCCGTCGTCTTCCGTGACCGTGCCGCGAACCACGCCTTCCTCACCCGCTCGACGATGACCAGCGAGAAGGCGATCGAGTGGGAGGACGGTCACACCTACCCCGTCGTCGACGTCGAGATCTCGAACGTCAGCCACCCCTTCTGCACCGGCACCGCCCGCGTCCTGGACACCGCCGGGCGCGTGGAGCGCTTCGAGCGCCGGTACGGGAAGCGGGGCGGGGCGTGAGCCTGTCGGTGGTGATCGTCGGCGGGCTGCACGCCGACGCCCGGAAGGCGGCCGTCGCGCGGCTCCTCGCCGAGGTGCCCGGCAGCGTCGCGCTCCACCACGACCTGGCGACGGCCCCCGCGGGCAGGGTCGTGCGCACCGTCCGGGACGCTTCCGGAGTGCTGTCCCGCGGCGAGACGCCCCTGGTCAACGACTGCGCGTGCTGCGCGCTGCGCGAGGACCTGGTGCCGGAGCTGCGCGGGATCGCCGCCGCCGGACACGCCCCGCTCGCGGTGGTCGAGCTGTGGGACTCCGTGGAGCCCAAGGCGATGGCCGAGGTGGTGGTGGCCGGCGGGCTCACGGTCACCGGCGTGATCACCGCCGTCGATCCGGCCCTCGTCCTGCCGTACCTCGGCAACGGCGACGATCTGGCGGACGGCGGGCTCGCCGCGGCCGCCACCGACCAGCGGACCGTCGCCGACACCTTCGCCCGGCAGCTGGAGTACGCGCCCGTGCTCGCCGTCACCGACTCCCCGGAGGCCGACGACGAGGACCGCGAACTGCTGGCACAACTGCACCCGACGGCCCGCCGGGTCCCGATCGGCCACGGTGACCCGGCGGGCGCCACCCCTGCCCCGGCACGTGCGCGGGAGGCCGCCCCGCGTTCGGAGCTGGTCCGCGCCGCCCTCGCCGGATTCGACGTCGAGGCGGCCGCGGCGGCCCAGCACCCGGCGTGCGCGCTGCTGCCCGCCGAGGCCGACGCGCACGGTGTCTCGACGCTGGTCTGGCGCCGTCACCGCCCCTTCCACCCGGAGCGGCTGTACGCGGCCCTGGAGGACCTGACCTGCGCCGCCGCGCGCAGCCGGGGCCGGTTCTGGCTGGCCGACCGGCCCGACACGCTGCTCCACTGGGACGCGGCCGGCGGCGCGCTGTGCGTGGAGGGCGCGGGGCCTTGGCTCGCCGCCCTGCCGGACGCGGCCTGGGACCTGGTCCCGCCCGTGCGCCGGGCCGCCGCCGCGCTGGACTGGCACCCGGAGCACGGCGACCGCTGCCAGCACCTCGTCTTCACGTCCCCCGGCCTCGACCGTGACGGCCTCGAACGGCTGCTGGAGTCCTGCCTGCTGACGGACGCCGAGTACGCCGCCGGGCGCGAGGCCTGGAGGGGCCTGGCGTCCGCCTTCGACACCCTCCTGGAGGTCTGACCCGATGCCCCGCAAGAGCGACCGCAAGCCCGCCAAGGACCGTCCCAACCCGTTGGAGCAGGCCGGGATCTCGTACATCGACTACAAGGACACCGATCTGCTGCGCAGGTTCATCTCCGACCGCGGCAAGATCCGCAGCCGCCGGGTCACCCGGGTCACGGCCCAGCAACAGCGGCTGCTGGCGCGGGCGATCAAGAGCGCGCGGGAGATGGCGCTGCTGCCGTACTCCGGCCGCTGACCGGGCCGGCGGCGCACCCGGGCGATAGGTAGGAGATTCCCTACGGTTGACACGTAGGGAATCTCCTACTTAATCTCGTCCGCATGAACATCACTCACGCCTCCTTCGTCACCCTCCCCGTCGGCGACCAGGACCGCGCGCTGCGCTTCTACACGGACGTCCTCGGTTTCGAGACCGTCGCCGACCGGGACATGTCCCAGGGGCGCTGGCTCCAGGTGGCGCCCGCCGGCGCGCAGACGGTCTTCACGCTCTCCGGGCCGGGGATGGGGGGTTTCGAGCCCGGATCGGCACGGGGGATCATGTTGGTCACGACCGATGTCGACGCCGCCTGCGCGCGGCTCGCGCAGGCCGGGGTTTCCGTGCAGGGCCCGGACGAGCTGCCCTGGGGCCGCATGGCCTCCTTCACGGACCCCGACGGCAACGGTCTGATGCTGCTGACCGAGAAGGAAGGTTTCTGACCGCCGCCATGAACGGGACGAGTTCCGTATGAAGGGGACGGGTACCGCCGCGGAGGACCGCGTCTTCGCCGCGCTCGCCAACGCCACCCGCCGCGAGGTGCTGCGGCTGCTGCGCGAGGAGGGGCCCCAGCCCGTCCAGGACCTGGCCGACCGCTTCGCCATGCGCCGCCCCAGCCTCTCGGAACACCTCAAGGTGCTCCGGGAGGCCGGTCTCGTCTCCGAGCAGCGCTCCGGCCGGCAGCGCATCTACCGCCTGGAGGCGGCCCCGCTGGCCGAGGTGCAGGACTGGCTCCACCCGTACGAGCGGTTCTGGCGCGGCCGGATGAAGGAACTCGGCGCGCTGCTGGACCGTATGCCCGACGACGACCGCAGCTGAGCCCCGATCCTTGCGGTGACCGCACCGGGGCACCGGCCCCCACGACGACCACACGGGCACGACCGCACATGAGCACCGACCCTGACGACGACCTCACCGCGATCCGCGTCGACCAGTTCTATCCGCACCCCCCGGCCAAGGTCTGGCGGGCCCTCACCGAGCCCTCGCTGCTCGCGCAGTGGCAGATGCCGGGTGCCGCGGACTTCCGCCTCCGGGTCGGCCACCGCTACCGGATGACCTCCGTCCCGCGGCCCAACTCCAAGTTCTCCGGCGTCGTCGACGTGGAGGTTCTCGCCTACGACGCCGAGCGGATGCTGTCCGTCCGCTGGAGGGACGCCGATCCGGCCAATCCCGCGGACTGGACGCTCACATGGACGTTGGAACAGGAAGGCCGCGGTACGCGTCTCTTCCTAGTGCACGACGGATTCGATCCGGACGACCCGGCACAGATGATGGCGCGGAAGATCATGGACGGGGGCTGGCGTTCGCATGTCCTGCGCGTTCTGGGGCAGACGCTCGACCGGCTCGGGTGAGGCGGACGCCAGGACTGTAACCGCTGAACCACTCCCCGTGCACGTGCATCTGCTCGCGCATCTGCACGTGAACAGGGCTATGATCCCGATCAGTTGACCGATGCATCAATGGCCACACCAGCCAGTGCACCACCGGGGAGCGACCTGTGGACCACGACGTTGAGAGCGGGTACGGGGGCGACGTGTACAACGGCATGGCGGCCGCACGGCTGCGCGGGGTGGCCTGGCAGAAGAGCCGGCACAGCAACTCGCAGGGCTCCTGCGTGGAGTTCGCGCGACTGCCGGGCGGGGACGTGGCGGTGCGCAACTCCCGTTTCCCGGAAGGTCCCGCGCTCGTCTACACGCGTGCGGAGATCGAGGCGATGCTGCTGGGCGTCAAGGACGGGGAGTTCGATCACCTGATAGCGGGCTGACGTGCCCTCGAAGCGGGTGGGCGGCTCGGGTCGATCGGCGCGCGACACGCGGTAACGCGCGTAGAACCGTGACGTCGAAAAGGGCCCCGGTTCGTCATTCGGCGGGTGGAAGCCGGAAGAGCGCCCAGACCACCTTTCCGTCCAGGGCGCCGGTCAGCGGGTGCCAGCCCCAGCTGTCGCTGAACGAGTCGACGAGGAAGAGGCCGCGGCCCGACTCCGCCGAGAAGTCGTCCGTGTCTCGGGCGACCGGGCTCTCCCGGCTGGGGTCGCGCACCGCGCACACCAGTCGCCCGGTCCACCGCAGCAGGTGCAGCCGCACGGGCGAGTCGTGGTCGCACGAGTGCGCCGGCGACGCCGGGGGCACCGGCAGGCCGTGCCGCAGGGCGTTGGTGACCAGCTCGGAGACCACCAGGCAGACGTCCTCGAACCGGTCGTCCAGCTCCCACCGGTCGAGCGTCGTGCGGGTGAACTGCCTTGCCTCACGCACCGCTTCGTAGCGGGCGGGCAGTGCGCAGGAGGCGGCGCTCGAGACGGCCGCGGGATCCAGCGGGGGAAGGCCCTGCCGTAACGGCTCGAGCATGGTCGATCCATTCGTCCCCATGCGAGGCACTCCCGGTAATCCGCGGTCGTTGCGATGCAGCGGTGGCGCACGACCATGGTTTCGGATGCGCACAGCAGATGCAAGGGCAGATGCACGTGCACGCGACCGAATTGGACCTCCCCGTACCGCTTACTGGCCATTTTTTCCGCCATCTTCTTGTCATCCGCCGGACTCCTGCCCGGCTGCCGTCGTGCGGATTCCTTGATCTCTTTCCGTTTCCGTAATCACGCGAGTACAGCTCGGAGTGAATTAGTGGCAGACTGCGGGCCTTGAAGACGGTTGGGGAGGCTGGCGAACGTGAGCGCGGGAGAGCCCGGATCGGTGGTGCGGCGCATGCTGCTCGGCTCGCAACTCAGGCGACTGCGCGAAGCGCGGGGGATCACGCGTGAGGCGGCCGGGTACTCGATCCGCGCCTCGGAATCGAAGATCAGCCGGATGGAGTTGGGCCGGGTGAGCTTCAAGACACGAGACGTGGAAGACCTGTTGACGCTGTACGGCATCACGGACGAGGTCGAGCGCACCTCGCTGCTCTCCCTCGCCAAGGAGGCCAACGTCGCGGGCTGGTGGCACAGTTACTCCGACGTCCTGCCCAACTGGTTCCCCACCTACGTGGGGCTGGAGGGCGCGGCGTCACTGATCCGCGTCTACGAGGTGCAGTTCGTGCACGGGCTGCTGCAGACCGAGGCGTACGCGCGGGCGGTGGTCCGGCGCGGTATGCAGGGCGCGAGCGAGGCGGACGTGGAACGGCGGGTGGCGCTGCGCATGGAGCGGCAGAAGCACCTCGTCTCGGAGAACGCTCCCGACCTCCGCATCGTCCTCGACGAGGCCGCCCTGCGTCGGCCCTACGGCGACCGTGACGTGATGCGCGGGCAGTTGGAGCACCTGATCGAGATCTCCGAGCGCCCCAACGTACGGCTTCAGGTCATGCCGTTCAGCTTCGGGGGGCACGCCGGCGAGTCCGGCGCCTTCACCATCCTCAGCTTCCCCGAGTCCGACCTGTCGGACGTGGTCTACCTGGAGCAGCTCACCAGCGCCCTCTACCTGGACAAGCCCGAGGACGTCGCCCAGTACGAGAGGACGCTGGAGGAGATCCAGCACGACGGACCCGGTCCGGACGAGAGCCGCGACCTGCTGCGCGGGCTGCTCCAGCTCACCTAGGGAAAACCCCTCGGAAACCTGTCGGAGACCCACAACTCCGTTCGGTCACAAGTACGATGACGTGTGATCAGACCGTGAGGAAGTGATCGGGGGTTGATCGGGCTCCGACTGCTTCGACCGTCTCGACAGCAGGGGATCGAGGGAGCACATGTCGTCCTACTTCACCGACCTGGCCCAGCAGTACATCGACGGCGAGTGGCGCCCCGGGACCGGCTCCTGGGACATCATCGACTTCGACCCGTACAACGGGGAGAAGCTGGCCTCGATCACCATAGCCACGGTCGACGAGGTGGATCAGGCCTACCGCGCGGCCGCCCGCGCCCAGAAGGAGTGGGCCGCGACCAACGCCTACGTCCGCCGGGCCGTCTTCGAGAAGGCGCTGCGGCTGGTCGAGGAGCGGGAGCCGGAGATCACCGACGTGATCATCGCCGAGCTCGGCGGCACCCGCCTGAAGGCCGCTTTCGAACTGCACCTCGCCAAGGAGTTCCTGCGCGAGTCGATCCACCTGGCGCTGCGCCCCGAGGGCAAGATCCTGCCGTCCCCGGTCGACGGCAAGGAGAACCGCGTCTACCGGGTGCCGGTCGGTGTCGTGGGCGTCATCAGCCCCTTCAACTTCCCCTTCCTGCTGTCCCTGAAGTCGGTGGCCCCGGCGCTCGCCCTCGGCAACGGCGTGGTGCTCAAGCCGCACCAGAACACCCCGGTCACCGGCGGCTCCCTGGTCGCGAAGATCTTCGAGGACGCGGGTCTGCCGGGCGGTCTGCTCAACGTCGTCATCACCGACATCGCCGAGATCGGCGACGCGTTCATCGAGCACCCCGTCGCCGAGGTCATCTCCTTCACCGGCTCCGACAAGGTCGGGCGGCACGTCGCCACCGTCTGCGCCTCCCACTTCAAGCGCTCGGTCCTGGAACTCGGCGGCAACAGCGCGGTCGTGGTCCTGGACGACGCCGACCTCGACTACGCGGTCGACGCGGCCGTCTTCAGCCGGTACGTCCACCAGGGCCAGGTCTGCATGGCCGCGAACCGGATCATGGTGGACCGCTCGGTCGCCGAGGAGTTCACCGCGAAGTTCGTCGCCAAGGTGAGGTCGCTGAAGGTCGGCGACCCGCGCGACCCGGAGACCGTCATCGGCCCGGTGATCAACTCCACCCAGGCGAACGCGGTGTCGGGCGCCGTCGAGCAGGCGATCGCCGAGGGGGCCACGGCCCTGCTGCGCGGCACCACCACCGACAACCTCGTCGAGCCGTCGGTCCTGACGGACCTGCCCGCCGGCTCCTCCCTGCTCCGCCAGGAGGTCTTCGGCCCGGTCGCCTTCGTCATCCCGTTCGAGGGCGAGGAGGAGGCGGTCCGGATCGTCAACGACACCCCGTACGGCCTCAGCGGAGCCGTCCACACGGCGGACATCGAGCGGGGTGTGGCCTTCGCCAGGCGGATCGACACCGGCATGTTCCACGTGAACGACGGCACCGTCCACGACGAGCCGCTCGTACCCTTCGGCGGCGAGAAGCACTCCGGGATCGGCCGGCTGAACGGCGAGACGACCCTGGACGCCTTCACCACGCTGAAGTGGATCTCGGTACAGCACGGCCGGAGCGGGTTCCCGTTCTAGGGTCTTCCGATCGGATCAGGCCGGATCCGGGAGCGGTGCCGGGGCCCGCGGACCCGGCTTGATCCGAGCGAGAGGCCCTGGCTCTAACCTGGAGCGCATGTCAGCGATCCGCCTCCTCGTGCTGGGCGCCGTCCGCCAGCACGGGCGGGCCCACGGCTACCAGGTGCGCGGCGACCTGGAGTACTGGGGCGCGCACGAGTGGTCCAACGCCAAGCCCGGCTCGATCTACCACGCCCTGAAGCAGATGGCCGGGCAAGGACTGCTGCACGCGCACGAGACCGCCCCGTCCACGGCCGGCGGCCCGCCCCGCACGGAGTACGAGATCACCGACGCCGGCACCGAGGAGTACTTCCGGCTGCTGCGGGAGGCCCTGGTCTCCTACGGCCAGAAGGCGGACGTCCAGTCCGCGGCCATCGGCTTCCTCGTGGACCTGCCCAGGGACGAGGCGATCGCCCTGCTCCAGGAGCGGATCCGGCGGATCGGGCAGTGGCGGACGTCCGTCACCGAGCACTACGTTCCCGAGGACGGACCCGAACAGCTCGGCCACATCGGCGAGATCATGAACCTGTGGGTCCACACGGCCGACTCCGACGCCGCGTGGACCCGGGGACTGATCGGACGCCTGGAACGCGGCGCCTACACCTTCGCCGGCGAGGGCGAGCCGTTCGTCGGCGTCCTGGCCGAGGGCGAGCGGAACCCGTACGCGACAGGCGAGAGCCATCCGGAGGACGACCGCTGATCCCGCACGGCACGGCCTAGTGCTGCGACCGGAGAGGTTCACCGGCAAACCTTTGCGGCCGCAGCACTAGTGGTGGAAGCCGGTGGCCGCGTTCTTGTCCCGGATCAGCGGGTGCGGCTGGCGGCGCAGTTCGGGCAGCTGGCGCCCGAGGTCCTCCAGGAACAGCTCGGCGAGGTCCGCCGAGAACCCGTTGCGGCAGACCACCCGCAGGACGGACAGGTCCTGCCGGTTCGGCGGGAAGGTGTACGCGGGCACCAGCCAGCCGTTCTCGCGCAGCCGCCGGGAGACGTCGAACACGTCGAAGGCCCGCACCTCCGGCGCCGTGGTGAAGGCGAACACCGGCAACTGGTCGCCGCGGGTCAGCAGCCGGAAGTCGCCGAACGTCTCGATCCGTTCGGCGAGGTGGCGGGCCACGTCCCGGGTGCTCTGCTGCACCAGCCGGTAGCCCTCGCGGCCCAGCCGCAGGAACGAGTAGTACTGGGCGACCACCTGTGCGCCGGGCCGGGAGAAGTTCAGCGCGAAGGTCGGCATGTCACCGCCGAGGTAGTTGACCCGGAAGACCAGTTCCTCGGGCAGCGCCTCCTGGTCCCGCCACAGTGCCCAGCCGACGCCCGGGTACACCAGTCCGTACTTGTGCCCCGAGGTGTTGATCGATGCCACCCTCGGGAGCCGGAAGTCCCAGACCAGGTCCTGGTCGAGGAAGGGCGCGATCATGCCGCCCGACGCGCCGTCGACGTGCACCGGGACGTCCAGCCCCGTGCGTTCCTGGAGGGCGTCCAGGGCCGCGCACAGGTCGGCGATCGGCTCGTAGGAGCCGTCGAAGGTGGAGCCCAGGATGCCGACGACCCCGATGGTGTTCTCGTTGCACAGCTCGGCGGCGGCCCTCGGGTCGAGGTGGTAGCGGTCGCCGTCCATCGGGACCTGGCGGGCCTCGACCTCCCAGAAGTTGCAGAACTTCTCCCAGCACACCTGGACGTTGACGCCCATGACGAGGTTCGGGCGCGCGTCCCGGCCGGGGTAGCGGTCGGCGTTGCGCTGCGCCCAGCGCCGCTTGAGCGCCATCCCGGCGAGCATGCACGCCTCGCTCGACCCGGTCGTCGAACAGCCCACGGCGGCCGAGGGGTCCGGCGCGTTCCACAGGTCGGCGAGCATCGCCACACAGCGCCGCTCCAGTTCGGCGGTGCGCGGGTACTCGTCCTTGTCGATCATGTTCTTGTCGCGGCACTCGTTCATCAGGACACCGGCCTGCGGTTCCATCCAGGTCGTGACGAACGTGGCCAGGTTCAGCCGGGAGTTGCCGTCCAGCATCAGCTCGTCGTGCACGAGCTGGTACGCCGTCGAGGGCGGCAGGGGTGTGTCGGCGAGCCGGTGCTTGGGCGGCGCCTCGGCCATCTCGACGGCCGGATTCGCCTCCCCGTAGAAGGGGTTGACGGACAGGGGGCGCTCGTCGGGCTTCTCGTGTCCTTGGTGCAGCGGCATGTGGCTGTCTCCTACTGGATCGACGCGATCGATGGGTTCGAGGGGCCGGGAGTGGGGGAGTCGGGGGAGTCGGAGAGTCGTCGTGCGGAAGGTTCGCGGAACCGGGGCGCGGGGCCCGGTCAGCGGACCGCCCTGCCGTCCTTCCCGAGCTGCATCGGCGGCCTGCCGGTCACCAGCAGCCAGGCCGGCAGCGAGGCGGCGCACAGCAGGGCGAGGACGGTCGGCGAGGACACGAGGACCGCGGCCGTGAACAGGCTCACCCAGCCCTGCCGGGTGACGGCCAGGAGCACGCCCAGCACGCCCGCCGCCACGCCGAGCGACTCGGGCACCGCGGGCACGAGGGCGTGCGCGGTCAGCCCGAACGCGGCGCCGACGAACACGGACGGGAAGATCCGCCCGCCGCGGAACCCGCAGGACGCGGCGACGAGCAGCGCGGCCAGCTTCACCACGGCCATGGTCGCGAACTGCCCGGCCGTCCAGGCGCCGGGTTCGCGGGTCAGCTCCGCGACCTCCGACAGCCCCTTGAAGAGCGTGAGGGGACCGCCCAGCACCGCCAGCAGGCCGAGTACGAGCCCACCGGCGGGAAGCGCCAGCATCGGGTGCCCGAGCCGGGAGAAGGCGCGGTGGACGTACGGGAAGGCGTACACGGCGAGCAGGCCGAGCAGCGCGGCCGCGGAGGCGATCACCAGCGCGGCCAGGAGGTCGCCCCAGTGCGGTCGGCCGAGGGGAGGAAGGCCCAGGTCGAAGGTGGGGCGGGAGACCAGCGCGGTCGTCATGGCGCCCGCGGTCCCGGCGGCCAGCGGCGCGAAGAGGCCGTCCCACAGCGCCCCCTTCATCGACCGCCCGGCGAGTGCCTCGGAGATGACGAGCGCGGCGGCCACCGGGGTGCCGAACAGGGCGCCGATCGTCGCCGCCTCCGCCAGCGCCGGCCACAGCGCGCCCGGCAGCCGGGGCAGCAGCCGGCGGCCCAGCGCGAACGCCAGGGCCACGTTCGCCATGATGATGGGGTTCTCGGGGCCGAGGCTCGGCCCGCCGGCCAGCATCAGCATGGCGGCCACCAGCAGCCCCGGCAGCACGCCCGGCGCCACCGGGGCGGCCGTCAGGCCCAGCGTCGCCGGCTCCGGGCCCGCGTGCCCCGGCGCCCTCCACACCACGAGCCCCACCAGGACACCGGTCGCGGTGGGCACGACCAGCATCCACACCACCGAGTAGCGCCCGATGCCCAGGGCATCGGGCAGGCTCTCCCACAAAACCCCCTGTAACTGCTCCGCCAGCCCGCTCACCAGCAGGAACAGCAGACTGGAGCTGACCCCGACGGCCAGTGCGGGCAGGAGCAGCGGCAGCAGGGCGCGGGCCGGGGTCGCCGGGGCGGTCGGTGCCTGCTGTGCGGTGTCCTGGGCCACGGGCTCACGATAAGCGGACGAAAGCGACGCAACGTCCGAGCGAAACACGCTTGCACCTCACGTGGCGTGAGGAGCCACCGTGGACCGCGTACCGAGAAAGGAGCGGAAGTGAGCTACTCCGTGGGACAGGTCGCCGGATTCGCCGGAGTGACGGTGCGCACCCTGCACCACTACGACGACATCGGCCTGCTCGTCCCGGGCGAGCGCAGCCACGCGGGCCACCGGCGCTACGGCGACGCGGATCTCGACCGGTTGCAGCAGATCCTGTTCTACCGGGAGCTCGGCTTCCCGCTCGAGGAGGTCGCGGCCCTGCTCGACGACCCGGAGGCGGACCCCGGCGCGCACCTGCGCCGCCGGCACGAGCTGCTGACCGCCCGGATCGAGAAGCTGAGGAAGATGGCCGCGGCCGTGGAGAAGGCCATGGAGGCACGCAGGATGGGCATCGATCTCACGCCGGAGGAGCGGTTCGAGGTCTTCGGCGACCACGATCCCGAGCAGTACGCCGACGAGGTCCGGCAGCGCTGGGGCGACACCGAGGCCTACCGGCAGTCCCGGCGCCGTACCGCCTCGTACACCAAGGAGGACTGGAAGCGGCTCACCGAGGAGCAGGACGCGATCCACCGGCGCATGGCGGCGCTGCTCGACGCGGGCACACCGGCCGGCTCCGAGGCCGCCATGGACGTGGCCGAGGAACACCGCCGGTTCATCTCCGGCAGCTACTACGACTGCGGGCACGAGATGCACACCTGCCTGGCGCAGATGTACGTCGCCGACCCGCGCTTCACCGCGACCTACGAGAAGATCCGGCCGGGCCTGGCCGCCTACCTGCGCGAGGCGATCCTCGCCAACGCCGAGCGGCACACCGCGTAGGAGCCTGGGGGGCCAGGGTCCCGGCACCCGGGCCCCCGCCGGTCACTCCCGGGCCAGGACCACGGCCGTGCCGTAGGCGCACACCTCCGTGCCGACGTCCGCCGCCTCGGTCACGTCGAAGCGGAAGGCCAGCACCGCGTTGGCGCCCCGCGCGCGTGCCTGCTCGACGAGCCGCTCCATGGCCTGGTTGCGGGTCTGCACCAGTGTCTTGGTGAGCCCCTTGAGCTCACCGCCGATCATCGACTTCAGACCCGCTCCGATCTGGCTGCCCAGGTGCCGGGAGCGGACCGTCAGCCCGAAGACCTCGCCGATGACCTTCTCCACCCGGTGGCCGGGCACGTCGTTCGTCGTCACGACCAGCACATCCGGCTGGGGCTCCTGGCCGCCGCCGTATTCATCGATGTTCATGGCGCACAGCTTGGCGTGAGCGGACCGCGCAGCGCCATCCCCCGGGCACCTGTGGAACCTTGGGCGTATACCTTGCGTTGGTAGCTTTGTGCGGCACCGCACGAGGCCCCGCCTCGACACCTCGACGCCGCACACCCCATCCCCCTCAGGAGTCCGGAACCGTGACGACGCTTGCCCTCGGCCCGAGCTGGCTGGATCCGAACTACCTGCTCAACTCGTTCGGCATCTGGGGCCTGCTCCTCATCGTCTTCGCCGAGTCGGGTCTGCTCATCGGCTTCTTCCTGCCGGGTGACTCGCTGCTGTTCACCTGCGGTCTGCTGATCACGTCCAAGCAGCTGGACTTCCCGCTGTGGGGTGCCATCGGCCTGATCTGCCTCGCCGCGATCCTGGGCGACCAGGCGGGCTACATGTTCGGCAAGAAGGTCGGGCCGTCGCTCTTCAACCGGCCCGACTCCCGCCTGTTCAAGCAGGAGAACGTCACCAAGGCCCACGAGTTCTTCGAGAAGTACGGCCCGAAGTCCCTGGTCCTGGCCCGCTTCGTGCCCATCGTGCGCACGTTCACGCCGATCATCGCGGGCGTCAGCGGCATGCGGTACCGCTCGTTCCTGGTCTTCAACATCATCGGCGGTGTGCTGTGGGGCGCCGGTGTGACGCTCCTCGGCTCCTGGCTGGGCAACATCGGCTTCGTCAAGGCCAACATCGAGGCGATCCTCATCCTGATCGTCCTCGTCTCGGTGGTCCCGATCATCATCGAGTTCCTGCGCGCCCGCTCCAAGGCCAAGAACGCCCCCGAGGAGCCGGCCGCCCCCGTCCAGCAGCCCGCCGACCCGTACCAGCAGCAGCACGCGCAGCAGTTCCAGCAGCCGGTCATGGACGACGCCACGACCCGCCTGCGCCGCATCGAGCCGCCGCACCAGTACGGCAACCAGAACCACGCCCCGCAGGATCAGCAGCAGTACGGCTACGGCCAGCAGTACGCGCAGCCGTACCCGCAGCAGCAGCCCTATCCGCAGCAGTCCTACGGCGAGCAGCAGGGCGACTACGACCAGAACCCGCAGTACCCGGACAACGGCGGCTACTACCGCGCCCCGTAGAGCGCCGGCCGGACCCGCGGGTCAGAACCCGCGGGTCCGCTTCGCGGCCCGGCGCCCCGCGGCCGAGGCGGCGCCCGGCACCTTGAGGAACAGCCGGGAGATCTCCGAGCCGAGGTTCACCCCGATCGCGATGGCCATGGCGAGCGACACCGCCTTGGCCAGCGACACCAGTCCCTTGTCGACGTGGTTCTGCGCGATCGACAGCAGACCGAAGTACGTCGCCGAACCCGGTAGCAGCGGCCCTATCGCGGCGGTCGTGTACGGCAGCGCGGAGGCGAACCGGTAGCGGGACAGCAGCTGCCCGAACAGGCCCACCAGGCCCGCCGCCACGGCCGTGGACGCCACCGGGGAGATGTTGCCGACGTCGTGCATGGCGCCGTACACCGACCACGCGACACCGCCGTTGAGCGTCACCAGCAGCACGGTGGACCGCTCCTGCTGCAACAGCACGGCGAAGGTCAGCGACAGCAGCATCGCGGCGACGATCTGGAGCACCGGCCGCCGGCTCATGGCGAGCGCGGCGTCCGGATCGAGCGCGGCGCCCAGCTTCACACCGAAGTACAGGACCAGCAGGACGCCTGTGACGATGCCGACGAAGAAGTACATGACCTCCAGCAGGCGCGCGGAGGCGGTGATGTAGAAGCCGGTCAGCCCGTCCTGCACGCCCGCCACCAGCGCCCGCCCCGGCAGCAGCGCGAACAGTCCACCGGTGATGACGGCGGACGCCTTCACGTCGACGTGCGCCACGGTGAGCGCGACGCCGAGCGCGGCCGGCGGCATCGCGGCGACCGTGAACTGGTAGAACTCCGGCAGCCCGCGCCCCGCGCACAGCCACGCGAGCCGGTCGCCGAGCATCGCGCCGAGCGCCGCGGCCACGAAGACGATCAGGTCGCCGCCGACCAGGACGGAGGCCGTGCCCGCCAGCAGCCCGGCGGCCGCGGTCAGCGCCCAGCCGGGGTAGGGGTGCCGGTTGCGGCGGATCTCCGCCAGCCGCCGGTAGGCCTCCTCCAGGGAGAGGTGGGTCTCCGGATCGCTCAGGTCGTCGACGAGCCGGAAGACGGCCGCCAGGCGCGTGTAGTCGGTGCCCCGGCGGCGTACCGTCCGCGACGCCGTCACGGGGTCGTCCACCAGGGACGGCTGGTGGGAGATCGACAGCAGAGTGAAGGTGACGGTCGGCTCGCAGCGGTCCAGGCCGTAGGAGCGGCAGACCGCGAACATCGCCGCCTCCACGTCCTCGGCGCCCTCACCGCCCGCGAGCAGCAGCTCGCCGATACGCAGGGTCAGGTCGAGCACGCGTGGTACGGCGGGACCTTCCTCCTCCGCCTT
This sequence comes from Streptomyces sp. NPDC001204, assembly GCF_053598035.1. Taxonomy (NCBI): domain Bacteria; kingdom Bacillati; phylum Actinomycetota; class Actinomycetes; order Kitasatosporales; family Streptomycetaceae; genus Streptomyces; species Streptomyces sp. NPDC001204. The sequence continues at coordinate 40,174 of NZ_JBSFJL010000033.1, forward strand.
CTGCACCGGTTCGGGCGCGGGCCGGTCGGCCACCGACATGCGCAGCATGGTGCGCATCCGGTCCTGCCAGGGCACGTCCTTGGGCAGGTTGACCGCCGGGATGCCGCTCGCCGGGGTGAAGGCGGGCGGGGCCTGGCGGGCGCTGTAGGTCCGCGGCGTGCTGAAGGCGGACCCCTCCGGCTCCACGGCCGGCGGCGGTGCGACGTCGAGCCCGTCCGGCACGGCGAACTCGGACGTGGTCTCCGACTCGGTCCCCGTCCTGAGCGCCGTCAGCCCCTCGGGCACGGCGAACTCGGATGTCGTGGACGACTCGCCGTCGGCCGCCGGTACGACCGGAATCACCTGGGTCGCCTGGGTCACCGAGGGCCCGGCGGGAACCCTGAACGCACTCCGCGCCTCGTCCGACTGCGGCTTGCGGTCCTCCGCGTCCGTCACTGAGTAATGCTCCCTGAACGAAACCTTCCGTCAGCCTCAGTATGCGCAGACGGAGGTACAGGTACGCGAACGGCCGCACCGCCCCCGTGGGGATGGTGCGGCCGGTGGGACGCGCGGGGCTCAGTGACCGCCGTGCTCCTGGAAACGCTTGATGGAACGCTCGATCTCCGCCTCGGCGTCCGTGCGGCCCACCCAGTCGGCGCCCTCGACGGACTTGCCGGGCTCCAGGTCCTTGTAGACCTCGAAGAAGTGCTGGATCTCCAGGCGGTCGAACTCCGACACGTGGTGGATGTCCCGGAGGTGCTCCACCCGCGGGTCGGACGCCGGCACGCACAAAAGCTTGTCGTCGCCGCCGGCCTCGTCGGTCATCCGGAACATGCCGATCGCGCGGCACTTGATGAGGCAGCCGGGGAAGGTCGGCTCGTCCAGGATGACCAGCGCGTCCAGCGGGTCGCCGTCCTCGCCGAGGGTGTTCTCGACGAAGCCGTAGTCGGCCGGGTAGCTGGTCGAGGTGAAGAGTCGACGGTCCAGGCGGATCCGACCGGTCTCGTGGTCCACCTCGTACTTGTTCCGCGAACCCTTCGGGATCTCGATCGTGACGTCGAACTCCACCGGTGGCTCCTCCATGATCAGCACATAGTTCTGGTGATTAAGTGTCCCTCACGCAGGTGTGTGATCGCGAAAGGGGCTGGTGGTCGTGCCGGAGCTGAGAGCCTGGCGGGCCGCGAGACCGCGCCTGGCCCGTCTCGCACGGGCCGCACGGCTGCGGCTCGTACGGGCCGCGCGGGCCGTGAAACCGCGGGCCGCGCGACTCACGGGGGCCGCCGGGTCGTGGCTCGCTGAGCCGAAGACCTGGCAGTACACCGCGGGTGCCGCCACGGCCGGGCTGGCACTCGCGGCCGGTGTGGTGACCGCCGCCGGGCCCTGGGACTCCACCGGCCAGCGTACGGCCGAGCGGGACCGGGCCGCGGCACTGGGGCGCACGGGTGGCGCAGATCACGGCCGCGGGACCGGTACGCCGGATCCGTCCCGTACGTCCGACGCGTCCGGTTCTGTGTCCGACGGCGGGGCGAAGCCCGCGCCCAGCGCCGTGCCGGTGCTCGTGGGCCTCGGCGGCTCCGGCGACCCGGTGCGGCCCGCGTCGGACGCCTCGGCCGTCGCGGCCGCCCTGGACCCGCTGCTGGGGGACTCCGCACTCGGCACCCACCACGCCGCGGCCGTCGTCGACATCACCAGCGGCGAGCGGCTCTACGGCCAGGGCGCCGGCGACCCGCTCGTCCCCGCCTCCACCACCAAGATCGCCACCGCCGTCGCCGCGCTGTCCGCCCTCGGCCCCGACCACCGGCTCACCACCCGCGCCGCCCTGGAGCCCGGCACCGGGAAACTCGTCCTGATCGGGGGCGGCGACCCCACGCTCACCGCCCGCAAGGACGCCGGGGACCTGGCGAGCCTGCGCACCCTCGCCGCCGACACGGCGACCGCGCTGACCAGGCGCGGCGTGACCGAGGTGACGCTCTCGCACGACACCACCCTCTACGCAGGTCCCCTCCTGCACCCCATCGGCGTGAACGACAACCTCGCCCCGGTCAGCGCCCTGATGACCGACGAGGCCCGCACCGACGGCTCGACCAGCGGCCCGGCCCCGCGCGTGGCCGAGCCGGCGGCGGACGCCGCTCGCGCCTTCGCCGACCTGCTGACCGGCCACGGCATCCGGATCACGGTCGCCGGTCCCGCCAAGGCGTCCGGCCGCGCGGAGACCCTGGCCACCGCCTCCTCGCCCCCGCTGTCGAGCCTGGTCGAACGGATGCTCACCAACAGCGACAACGACCTCGCCGAGGCCCTGGCCCGCCAGACGGCCGCCGCGACGGGCGGGCGTCCGGACTTCGACGGGGGCGCCGCCGCGATCGCCGCCCAGCTGAAGAAGCTCGGCCTGCCCCTGACGGGCGCCGACTTCCACGACGGCAGCGGGCTCAACCGCGCCGACCGCCTCACCGCGGACCTGCTCACGGCCCTGCTGGCCAAGGCGGCCGATCCGGCCGACCCCGGCCTCCGCCCGGTCCTCACCGGCCTCCCGGTCGCCGGCTTCACCGGCACCCTGACCGGCCGCTACGCGGACGGCGCGGCCGGGCTCGTGCGGGCGAAGACGGGCACGCTGACGGGCGTCAACACCCTCGCGGGCACGGTCGTCGCCCGCAACGGCCACCTGCTGGCCTTCGCCTTCCTCACCGAGAACACCACCGGCCCGGAAGCAGCCCAGTCGGCCCTGGACCACGCGGTCACGACCCTGGCCACCTGCGCCTGCGACTGACCCCCCACGGCTGCTCCATCCCCGTCCGCCCCGCACTCACGACGCCCACGGACCCACGGAGCCTGCGGCGTCGGCGCCGGCGCCTGCCCGGCTGCCGCCGCGCAGGCGTCGGTGGATCACCGCCCGGCGCCCGCACGGGCAGGGCCGTGTACGGCGGTGCCGGAGCGGCGGTGCGGCCTTCGCAGGACGGGGTGGGCGTACGACCGGCGCGCCGTTCGGGGCACGGTCGGTCGGGCATGGGGCCGGACTGGCTGCGTCGGCCTCGCACGCTCGCAATCGGTCCTCCGCCAGGGCCACAGGGCCGGGCGCAGCCCGCCCGGCCGCCGCCGCGCGGTCGTGGCGTCCCCGCGTCCGGCAGGGGCCGTGCCGCCGGGGCCCGCCGCGCGGGCGTCGGTCGATCACCGCCCCGATGCCCGCACGGGCACGGCCGTGTACGGCGCCGTGGGGCGGGGGCGGCGTACGACCGGCGCGTCATTCGGGCAGAGGGACGGACGGGCTGTGTCGGCCCTCTGCGGCCACACCACGGCCGCTCAGCCCGTTCGGAGACCGTCCGGCCGCCGCCGTGCCCGCCGTGAGCCTGGCTCGGCAGTCCCGAATGGCCCGGAGGCGACTCGGCGCAACCAGGACCACGGCCGGAACACAAAGGGCCCCCCAACCCAGCGCCACGGCCTGCCCCCGACGGCGGTGCTCACGTACCGTTGACACATGACGAGCATCGGTGGTGCTGCAACTCCCGGGATGGTCGACTGGAATCTCGCGGTCGCGACCGCGACCCGGCTGGTACGGCCGGGTCCCGAGGTGAGCCGGGACGAGGCCCGGGACGTCGTCGCGGAACTGCGCCGGCACGCCAAGGCGTCCGAGGGACACGTCCGCGGGTTCACCCGCCTGGGCACCCACGAGGCCCACGACACCCCCGTACTCGTGGTCGACCGCCCCGGCTGGGTCCGGGCGAACGTCGCCGGGTTCCGCGAGATCCTCAAACCGCTCCTGGACAAGATGCAGGAGCGGCGCGGCGGCACCCCCGGCGGCGCGGTCCTCGGCGCCGTCGGCGGCAAGGTCACCGGCGTGGAACTCGGGATACTGCTGTCCTTCCTCGCCTCCCGCGTCCTCGGCCAGTACGAGACCTTCGCCCCCGCCACCCGCGACCTGCCGGCCGGCGGGCCCCCCGACTCGCCCGGTGGCGGCGGCCGGCTGCTGCTCGTCGCCCCCAACATCGTCCACGTCGAGCGTGAACTCGACGTCGACCCCCACGACTTCCGCCTGTGGGTGTGCCTGCACGAGGAGACGCACCGCACGCAGTTCACCGCCGTGCCCTGGCTGCGCGACCACCTCGAGGGCGAGATCCAGTCGTTCCTCGCGGAGACGGACGTCGACCCCATGGCGCTCCTGGAGCGCATCCGCGAGGCCGCCCAGTCGCTGGCCGGCGGCCGCCCCGAGGGCGAGGAGGACGACGGCGGCCACTCCCTGGTCGAGATGGTCCAGACCCCGGCCCAGCGCGAGATCCTGGGCCGCCTCACCGCCGTGATGTCCCTCCTGGAGGGCCACGCCGACTACGTGATGGACGGCGTCGGCCCGGACGTCGTACCGACCGTGGCGGAGATCCGCGAGAAGTTCCAGCAGCGCCGCGCCAGGGGCGCCTCCCGCCTGGACATGGCCCTGCGCAAGCTGCTCGGCCTGGACGCCAAGCTGCGGCAGTACCGCGACGGCGAGCGCTTCGTACGCGCGGTCGTCGAGCAGGTCGGCATGGACGGCTTCAACCGGGTGTGGACCTCCCCCAACACCCTCCCCACCAAGGCGGAGATCTCCAAGCCGGCGGACTGGATCGCACGGGTGCACCGCAGGGCCGAACCGTGACCACGAGTGCGAGGGAGCGCATGAGGGCCGGGAAAGCGCGCCGCCGAATCCGGCCTACGGCAGGAGAACGCCACTTCAATCACTCGTCCGAGGGACCGTGAGCCATGCGTAGGCGTGCAATGCTCGGGGAACGGCCTGTTTCTGTCACCATCGACGCACTCTGAGTGACCGATATCGGGCTCACCCCCCGAAGACTCTGTGAAGGGAACCGGACATGGGTCCCCATCCTGCGGTCGCGGCGATACGCCTGGCGGTACGCCGCGTCCTCCACGACATCCTCGACGAACAGCTCTCGTCCCACCCCGCGCCGGCGCCCGCGCCCGCCCGGCCGGGCCCCCTGCCCGCGCAGCTCCCCGGGCAGCCCGCGCACGGCGCGTCGACACCGGACCCCGTCCGGGCGCCCGCCCCGCAGGCCTCCCACGGCTCACCGGCCCCGCAGGCCGCATCGGCCTCGCCCGCCGCCGCACAGGACACACCGGCCCCCCACGAGCGTCCGCCGTCGCCGCTCGTGCTCGTGGCCTGCTCCGGCGGCGCCGACTCCATGGCGCTCGCCTCCGCCCTCGCCTTCGAGGCCCCCAAACTCGGCATCCGGGCCGGCGGCGTCACCGTCGACCACGGACTGCAAGCCGGCTCCGACCTGCGCGCCGAGGAGGTCGCCCAGCGGCTGCGCGTACTGGGCCTGGACCCGGTCGAGGCCGTCGCCGTCAGCGTCGGCCGCGAGGGCGGGCCCGAAGCCGCCGCCCGTGCCGCCCGCTACGCCGCCCTCGACGCCGCCGCCGAACGCCACGGAGCCCACGCCGTCCTGCTCGGGCACACCCGCGACGACCAGGCCGAGACGGTGCTCCTCGGCCTCGCCCGCGGCTCCGGCATCCGCTCCCTGTCGGGAATGGCCGCGGTCTCGGGGGCCGGCGGCCGTTACCGCCGCCCCTTCCTGCACATCGACCGGCAGACCGCCCGCAAGGGCTGCATGGTCCAGTCCCTGCCCGTCTGGGACGACCCGCACAACACCGACCCGGCCTACACCCGCTCCCGGCTGCGCCACGAGGGCCTCCCGGCCCTGGAGAAGGCCCTCGGCAAGGGCGTCGTGGAGGCCCTGGCGCGCACCGCCCAGCTCTCCCGCGACGACGCCGACGCCCTCGACGCCTGGGCCGGCCAGGCCGAGGCCACCGTTCGCGACGACGCCGGCCGCCTGGATTGCGCCAAGCTGTACGCCCTGCCCCCCGCCGTGCGCCGCCGCATCCTGCGCCGGGCCGCCATCGACGCAGGCGCTCCGGCCGGTTCGCTGTTCGCCCGGCACATCGAGGAAGTGGACCGGCTGATCACCGGTTGGCGCGGCCAGAAGGCCATCAACCTGCCCGGCAGGGTCGTCGCCCAGCGGCAGGGTGGCAGACTGGTGATTCGGCAAGGCTGAATCGGGAACCTCGGCCGGGCCCGCTGACGCGGAGTCCGGAGGAGGACCGTCAACGCCGGTGAGACGACCGAAAGTGATGCGGGTGGACGCGAAAGACATGGGTGCCGACCTCGAGAAGGTGCTCATCACCAAGGAAGAGATCGACGCGAAGCTGGCCGAGCTGGCGGCGAAGATCGACGCGGAGTACGCGGGCAAGGACCTGCTGATCGTCGGCGTCCTCAAGGGCGCGGTGATGGTCATGGCGGACCTCGCCCGGGCGCTGTCCACCCCCGTCACCATGGACTGGATGGCCGTGTCCTCGTACGGCGCGGGCACCCAGTCCTCCGGTGTCGTGCGCATCCTCAAGGACCTCGACACCGACATCAAGGGCAGGCACGTCTTGATCGTCGAGGACATCATCGACTCCGGGCTGACCCTCTCCTGGCTGATCTCCAACCTCGGCTCCCGGGAGCCCGCCTCCCTGAAGGTGTGCACGCTGCTGCGCAAGCCCGAGGCCGCGAAGGTCGCCATCGACGTGGAGTGGGTCGGTTTCGACATCCCCAACGAGTTCGTCGTCGGCTATGGCCTGGACTACGCCGAGAAGTACCGGAACCTGCCGTTCGTCGGTACGCTCGCACCCCACGTCTACGGCGGCTGACCCCGAAGGGCTCAAGCGCGGTACGTGATCGGGAACCCCGGCGGCACCGGAGCCGTTGGAGCAAGCAGACGGGTACGTCGGCCCTACGGTGCGGCTTCGAGCCCCAATGCTGGGGTACCGTCAGAAGAACTGTCTTATCAAACTCACTATGGCAGGAGGGACGGGGCGACACCGCTCCGTATGGATGGACGTGAAGCGATACTTCCGTGGGCCGGTCATGTGGATCGTGCTGGCCGTCCTTGCCGTGGTCGTGTTGATGAATGTCGTCGGTCAGTCCGGCGGCTACAAGACGGTGGACACGGGCAAGGTCGTAGCTGCGATCAATGACAACAGGGTCCAGCAGGCCAAGCTGACCACGGGCGACGAGCAGACCATCAAGGTCGAGCTCAAGGACGGCCAGAAGGTCGACGGCAGCTCGAAGATCCAGGCGAGCTACATCGGCGACCAGGGCGTGACCATCGCCAACACGCTGCAGACCAAGTACCAGGACAAGCAGATCCCGAAGGGCTACACGGTCTCGCCGTCGAAGCAGAGCCCCTTCGTCGGCATCCTGCTCTCCCTGCTCCCCTTCGTTCTCATCGTGGTCGTCTTCCTGTTCCTGATGAACCAGATGCAGGGCGGCGGCTCCCGGGTCATGAACTTCGGCAAGTCCAAGGCCAAGCTCATCACCAAGGACACCCCGAAGACGACGTTCGCGGACGTGGCGGGCGCGGACGAGGCCGTCGAGGAGCTCCACGAGATCAAGGAGTTCCTCCAGGAGCCGGCCAAGTTCCAGGCCGTCGGGGCGAAGATCCCCAAGGGCGTGCTGCTCTACGGCCCGCCCGGCACCGGCAAGACCCTGCTCGCGCGTGCCGTCGCGGGCGAGGCCGGCGTCCCGTTCTACTCGATCTCCGGTTCCGACTTCGTCGAGATGTTCGTCGGCGTCGGCGCCTCCCGTGTCCGCGACCTGTTCGAGCAGGCCAAGGCGAACGCCCCGGCGATCGTCTTCGTCGACGAGATCGACGCGGTCGGCCGTCACCGCGGCGCCGGCCTCGGCGGCGGTCACGACGAGCGCGAGCAGACGCTGAACCAGCTGCTGGTCGAGATGGACGGATTCGACGTCAAGGGCGGCGTGATCCTGATCGCGGCCACCAACCGGCCCGACATCCTCGACCCGGCGCTGCTGCGTCCGGGCCGATTCGACCGCCAGATCGCCGTGGACCGCCCCGACATGCAGGGCCGTCTGGAGATCCTGAAGGTCCACCAGAAGGGCAAGCCGGTCGCGCCCGACGTCGACCTGTCCGCCGTCGCCCGCCGCACCCCCGGCTTCACGGGTGCCGATCTGTCCAACGTCCTGAACGAGGCCGCGCTGCTCACGGCCCGCAGCGACAAGAAGCTGATCGACAACCACATGCTGGACGAGGCGATCGACCGCGTGGTCGCAGGCCCGCAGAAGCGGACCCGGATCATGTCGGACAAGGAGAAGAAGATCACCGCGTACCACGAGGGCGGTCACGCCCTGGTCGCGGCGGCCTCGCCGAACTCCGACCCGGTCCACAAGATCACGATCCTGTCCCGCGGCCGGGCCCTCGGCTACACGATGGTCCTGCCCGACGAGGACAAGTACTCCACGACCCGCAACGAGATGCTGGACCAGCTCGCCTACATGCTGGGCGGCCGCGCGGCCGAGGAACTGGTCTTCCACGACCCGACCACGGGCGCGGCGAACGACATCGAGAAGGCCACCACCACGGCCCGCGCGATGGTCACCCAGTACGGCATGACCGAGCGTCTCGGCGCGATCAAGTTCGGCGGCGACAACACCGAGCCGTTCCTCGGACGTGAGATGGCTCACCAGCGCGACTACTCGGAAGAGGTCGCCGCGCTGGTGGACGAGGAAGTCAAGAAGCTCATCGAGAACGCGCACAACGAGGCCTGGGAGGTCCTGGTCGAGAACCGCGACGTCCTCGACAACCTCGTCCTGGCCCTCCTGGAGAAGGAGACCCTGGGCAAGGAGGAGATCGCCGAGATCTTCGCCCCGATCGTCAAGCGGCCGCCGCGGCCCGCCTGGACCGGCTCCTCCCGCCGCACCCCGTCCACCCGCCCGCCGGTGCTCTCCCCGAAGGAGCTCGCGCTGACGAACGGGGCCAACGGCTCGACGGCGGCGATCAGCACCGTCAAGTCCACGGCGACGGAACCCGCCCCGGCCACGGAGCAGGTGCCGGAGGACCGTCCGGACAACTGACCGGAGCCCGCGCCGGGCCCCCAACGGCCCCGGAATGCATGCCGCGCCCCCCAGGTTCTAGCCTGGGGGGCGCGGCATTTCGCATGTCCGCAGATCAGACACACAGGAACGAGGCTTCACATGACCGACCCCGTGACGCTGGACGGCGAGGGCTTCCTCGGAGAGTTCGACGAGAAGCGTGCCGAGAACGCCGTGCGCGAACTCCTCATCGCGGTCGGCGAGGACCCGGACCGTGAAGGCCTGCGGGAGACTCCGGCACGGGTGGCCCGGGCGTACAAGGAGATATTCGCGGGACTGTGGCAGCAGCCCGAGGACGTGCTCACGACGACGTTCGACCTGGGTCACGACGAGATGGTGCTGGTCAAGGACATCGAGGTGTTCTCCACCTGCGAGCACCACCTCGTGCCGTTCCGCGGTGTCGCGCACGTCGGCTACATCCCGTCCACCAGCGGGAAGATCACGGGGCTGTCGAAGCTGGCCCGGCTCGTGGACGTCTACGCCCGCCGCCCGCAGGTGCAGGAGCGGCTCACCACCCAGATCGCGGACTCGCTGATGGAGATCCTGGAGCCGCGCGGGGTGATCGTCGTGGTGGAGTGCGAGCACATGTGCATGTCGATGCGGGGCATCCGCAAGCCCGGCGCGAAGACCATCACCTCGGCCGTGCGCGGTCAGCTGCGGGACGCGGCGACGCGGAACGAGGCGATGAGCCTCATCATGGCGCGCTGACGCGGACGGCGCCCGGCCGCGCCCGCCCGCTCACCCGCGTACGCCGCCCGCCGGGCTCATGCCGACGGTTCCGCCCCCGGCGGGTTCTGGTCGTCGTCCTCCGGGAGTTTGCAGACCCGTTCGAGGAACAGGGCGGCCGCTATCACCGCGATGCCGGCGAGGACCGAGAAGCCGGCGTAGACGGCCTGGTCGCGGCGGGCCGGGATGTCGAGGAGTTCCAGCAGGGCGACGCCCGTGCCGCCGTACATGCCGGCGACGAGGGCGGCGACCAGGGCGCTGGCCTGACCGAAGACGACCGCGCGCGCGGCCATCATGAGGTCGACGCCCTTGGCGCCGGGCCGCCGCTCGCGCTGGGCCTTCAGCCGGGCCCGCAGGGAGAGCGCCGTGGACAGGAGGACCACGGCGATCAGGGCGAGGACGATGGGGGCGGCCAGCGGGACGCCGGGGAGTGTCCCCACCGCGTTCCACAGCCGGGCGCCCGCCCAGGACAGCACTCCGGCGACGACGAACACGCCTGCCAGCACCCTGATACGCAGCTCTCTCACGGTGTCCCTTCAGCTCCCCCGGACCGAGGCCGGTCGCAGACCTTGCGTCGCCCTGACCTTAACGACTACTCGGGCAGCCGGAGTTCCAGGTCCGCCCGGGGCTCGACGCCCTCCCGGGTGAGCGCGGTCAGCAGATCGGCCACCGCACCCCGGCCCGGGAGCTGCGCGTCCGGGTCCACGTCGTACCACGGGGCGAGGACGAAGGCGCGTTCGTGGGCGCGCGGGTGAGGGAGCGTGAGGAGCGGATCGTCGGAGACGGTCTCCGCGTGGGCGACGATGTCGACGTCGATGGTGCGCGGCCCCCAGCGCTCGTCACGGACCCGGTTGAAGGCCTCCTCGATGGCGTGGGCGCGCTCCAGCAGCGAGGACGGCGGCAGCGTGGTCTTGAGGATCACCACCGCGTTGAAGTACGACGGCTGGCTGCCGGGCTCGACGCCCCACGGCTCCGTCTCGTAGACCGGGGAGACGGCCTTGACGCGGACGCCGGGCGTGTCCTCCAGGGCGTCGACGGCCCCCTGGAGGGTCTCCAGGCGGTTGCCGAGGTTGGAGCCGATCGAGATCACGGCACGCTTGGGGTTCTGCAGAGTGGTGTCCGCGGCGTCGACCTTCTCGACGACCGAGGCGGGCACCGGCTGCACGGTCGGGTCGGTGGGCCCTTTGGTGAAAGGCGCGTTCATACTCGGCTCCGGGTGATGGTGACGGTCACGTCGTCGAAGGGAACGGTGATCGGGGCGTCCGGCTTGTGGACGCAGACCTCGACCTCCAGGACCCCGTCGTGCTTCAGACAGACCTGGGCGATGCGCTCGGCGAGCGTTTCGATGAGGTTCACGGGCTCGCCCTCCACCACGGCCACGACCTCCTCGGCCACGATGCCGTAGTGCACGGTCTTCGCCAGGTCGTCGTCGGCCGCGGCCGGCCGGGTGTCGACTCCCAGGACGACGTCCACGAGGAAGGTCTGGCCTTCCTCGCGTTCCTTGGGGAACACACCGTGGTGCCCGCGGGCCCTCAGGCCGCGCAGCGCGACACGATCCACGCGAATCACTCCTGCAATCGTCGGCGGCGACCGGTCCCTGCCGCGTGCGGGCGGCACACCGGCCTGGCACGAATCTACCTGCGGGCACTGACGGAGCCGGGCCGCGGGGAGGCGGGGGCGAGCCGGGCCCGGCAGGTTTCACCGTGTGTTTCCCCTGGAGAACCCGGTTGCTCACGGACCGGTGGGCGGCCCTTTTCCCGAAGTCCGTGATTCCGGCCACTCCGCGTTCCTGCTTCAGCGCCTACCCACTCAGGCGGGCGTGTCGTCGTCCTCGGCACCGTCGTTTTCGGCCAGAACGGGAGAGGCGTGGTGAGACCAGAGTTTCCATCCGAGACCAGTGCGACGGAACACGTTGGTGGCGACGACGAGCTGCCCCACCAGCGGGCCGAGCTCGCCGCCGGCCGCGGGGGCGGGGCCGCCGCTGAGGATGTTCTCGGTGCAGGTCACCAGGGCGGTGTCGCCGGTCACCGAGACGTGCACGTCGGTGAGGAAGAACTGGATGTAGTCGGTGTTCGCCATGATCAGCGCGTAGGAGCGCAGCACCTCGCCGCGTCCCGTGAGCACCGGCCAGCCGGGGTGCACGCACGCGATCACGCCGGTGTCGGCGGGGTCGTGGTACTCCTCGTCGACGCCCAGGTCGGAGGGGGTGAGCCAGAGCGCGGACAACTCCTCGAAGTCACCTCGCTCCATGGCCTCGTAGTAGGCGGTGTTGGCCGCCTCCACCTGCTCGACGTCGGTGTGGGGCGCGCTCACCGGTCTCCTTCGGCGGGGCCGTGCGCACCGCGTCTGCCGTCCGCCTCCCCGTCGTCGGAGGGGTGCGCCCGGTCCTGCGGTGTGCTCGCGGGGGTGCGTGCCTCTTCCACGGCGCGGGCGACGCGTACCGCGTCCGCCGTCGCGCGCACCTCGTGGACGCGCACGGCCCAGGCGCCGGCGTGCGCGGCGAGGGCGGAGACGGCGGCGGTGGCGGCGTCGCGCTCGCGCGCGGGCGGGGGCGCGCCCTCCGGGCCTGCCAGCACCCGCCCGAGGAACCGCTTGCGGGAGGCGGCGACCAGGACGGGGTGGCCGAGCCCGCGCAGGCGGTCGAGGTGGGCCAGGAGCGTGAGGTCGTGCCCGGCCTCCTTGGAGAAGCCGAGACCGGGGTCGACGACGATGCGGTCGGCGGCGATCCCGCCCTCCAGGACGGCCTCCACGCGCGCGTGCAGCTCGTCGACGACCTCGGAGACGACGTCCTCGTAGACGCCGCTGACGTTGCCGCCCTCCAGGAAGCCGCGCCAGTGCATCACGACGAAGGGGGCGCCCGCCTCCGCGACCACGGGGATCATGGCGGGGTCCGCGAGGCCGCCGCTGACGTCGTTGACGAGGGCGGCGCCGGCCGCGAGGGCCTGTTCGGCGACGCGGGCGCGCATGGTGTCGACGGAGATCGTGACGCCCTCGGCGGCGAGGCCGCGCACCACGGGGATGACGCGCCGCAGTTCCTCGTCCTCGTCGACGCGGGTGGCGCCGGGCCGGGTGGACTCGCCGCCGACGTCGATCAGGTCCGCGCCCTGGGCGACCAGGTCCAGGCCGTGCTTGACGGCGGTGGTCGTGTCGAACCAGCGGCCTCCGTCGGAGAAGGAGTCGGGGGTCACGTTCACGACCCCCATGACCGCGCACCGGCCCCACGTCGGAAGGCCCGCCACGCGGCCGCGCCCGCTGAAGTTGCTCATACGTTCAGCGTAGGCCCCGTCCCCGGCCCCCTCGTGCTGTGGCCCGGGCGGAGCCTCCCTGTGCTGGAGGGGCGGGAGGTCCGCCCGGGCCGGTCCGGGGTCATGCCGCGCGCACGTCCCCTTCCGCCACCGAGTGCGCGCAGGCGCTCCGGGCGGCGGAGCGGCGGCGCAGGAAGCGCGGCAGCGGCAGGGCGAGGTCGACGAAGCCCTCGGCCTGCATGGCGGCGAAGCCGATGCGGGGCAGGTCCGAGGAGGCGCGGTAGACGACGAACCGCGGCTCCCAGCGTGGCTGGAACTTGGCGTTGAACTTGTACAGCGACTCGATCTGGAACCAGCGGGAGAGGAAGACCAGCAGCCCGCGCCAGGCGCGCAGCACCGGGCCCGCGCCGATCTTCTCGCCCCGCGCCAGCGCCGAGCGGAACATCGCGAAGTTCAGTGATATGCGGGTGATGCCGAACTTCGGGGCGGCCTGGAGTGCCGCCACGATCAGCAGTTCGTTCATGCCGGGGTCGGCCGAGCGGTCGCGCCGCATCAGGTCCAGGGACACGCCGTCCCCGCCCCACGGCACGAAGTGCAGGATCGCCTTCAGATCGCCGTACTCGCCCGGCTCCTCGTCCTGCTTGTGGGCGGTGGCGATGAGGCACTCGCCGTCGGCCGGGTCGCCGATCCGGCCGAGCGCCATGGAGAAGCCGCGTTCGGTGTCGGTGCCGCGCCAGTCCTCGGCGGCCCGCCGGACGCGCTCCAGCTCGGTGCCGCCGAGGTCACGGATGCGCCGCACCCGGGTTTCGTAGCCGGCTCGCTCGATGCGCTTGACCATCTGGCGGACGTTGCGCATCGCGCGTCCGGCGAGCGAGAAATCCGCGACGTCGACCACCGCCTCGTCGCCCAGTTCCAGGGCGTCCAGACCGGTCTCCCGGGTCCACACCTCGCCGCCGGTCTCGGAGCAGCCCATCACGGCGGGCGTCCAGGAGTGGGCCTTGGCCTCGTCCATGAAGCGCTCGATGGCCCCCGGCCAGGCCTCGACGTCGCCGATGGGGTCGCCGCTGGCGAGCATCACGCCGGAGACGACGCGGTACGTCACCGCCGCCTTGCCGCTGGGGGAGAACACGACCGCCTTGTCGCGGCGCAGCGCGAAGTGGCCGAGGGAGTCGCGGCCGCCGTGCCGGGCCAGCAGCTCGCGCAGCCGGGTCTCGTCCTCCTCGGTCAGACGCGCCGCCGGGTGCTCGGGCCGGAAGGCCAGATAGACGGTGGTGACGGCGGTGAGCCAGCCGAGGGCACCGAGGGAGAAGGCGACGGTCCAGGAGGTGTTGCCCTGGTAGTCCACCGGGCCCTCGAAGCCGATCAGGCCGTAGACGACATGGGTCAGCCGGTCCGCCACGCTGGGGTCGCCGACCATGCGGTGCGTGTGCACGCTGACGATGATCATGCCCAGGGCCAGTGAGCCGGCGCTCATGAGGACGAAGTTGGCCAGCGCCCGCCAGCGGCTGCGCGGGTCCGGCAGCGCGGCGAACTGGCCGCGGTGGATCAGTAGCGGCGCGAGCAGCGCCAGCGAGATGACCACCCCGACGATCGAGTGCCGGTAGACGAACTCCGCCGCCGCACCGGCCGGCAGCAGGACCACGGCCGCGCGCCAGGCCCGGCGCTTGCGCCGTTTCAGGCCGTGCGCGAGCAGCAGCAACAGCACGCCCACGCTGAGCGAGAGCGCCGCGGCGAACGGGCCGAACGAGCCCGGCAGCACCTCGGCCAGGGCGTGCATGCGGCTGTGCCGGAAGCGCGGGAAGACCCCCGCGGCGATGTCCAGGAGACCGACGACCGCGCAGGCCCTGGCGACCAGCACGGGGACGGCCTCGGGGCGCGGGCCGCGGAGTATGCGCCGCACCCTGCTCGATCGGTCCGGAACCCCGTCCGACAATTCCCCATCTATCCTGACAGACATCGCATCCCGTAGTTCTGCGAGAGACCTTGAATCCGGTGCCGATCCGGGCATCCGGCGACATTGCGCCCTCTAGGACGGTGTCTCGGGGAGAGAGGTTCACTCCCCACCGGAAAGTCGGGTCAAAGGGCAGGGAAAGTCCAAGGCAAGCCCTCGCAAGGAAGCGTCGGCGGGCCCTGGGCGGGAAGCGCAGGCAGGAAAAGCCCATGGGTCTCATGAGCAACAAAGTGCTGGTACTGGCGATCCTCTGCGCCGTGCTGCTGTTCGTCGGCACGGTGTGGCTCTGGCCGCGTCTGGCCCGCGGCACCTGGCGCGCGGTGACCGGACGCGTCAGCATTCTGCTGGCCACGCAGGTGGCGATCTTCGCCTGCGTCGGACTGGCCGCCAACCAGGCCTTCGGCTTCTACGCCAGCTGGGCGGACCTGTTCGGGCAGGAGAACGCGCCCGGGGTTGTCATGGACAACTCGGCGCACGGCCGCACCGGCGGACCCCTCCAGGTGATCGGCACCCAGCAGGTGCGGCTGGACAACGGCGACCGGCCGGACGTCTCCGGCCAGATCCAGCAGGTCGGCATCGTGGGCCGTACGACGCACATCGCCTCGCCCGCGTTCGTCTACCTGCCCCCGGAGTACTTCCAGCCGCAGTACCGGACCCGTACCTTCCCGGCGGCCGTGGTCCTCACCGGCTACCCGGGCACCGCGCAGTCGCTGATCAGCAAGCTGCGCTACCCGCACACCGCGCAGGAACTCGCCAGGACCGGGCGGATGCAGCCGATGATCCTGGTGATGCTGCGGCCCACGGTGGCACCGCCGCGTGACACGGAGTGCGTGGACATCCCGGGCGGCCCGCAGACCGAGTCGTTCTTCGCCAAGGATCTGCCGGACGCGGTTCTCGCGCACTACCGGGTCGGAAAGAAACCGGGCAGCTGGGGCATCGTCGGCGACTCAACGGGCGGTTACTGCGCGCTGAAACTCGCCCTGCACCATCCCGAGGTGTATGCCGCGGGCGCGGGTCTGTCCCCGTACTACAAGGCGCCCACCGACCCGACCACGGGTGATCTTTTTCAAGGGGACA
Organism: Streptomyces sp. NPDC001204; assembly: GCF_053598035.1. NCBI lineage: Bacteria > Bacillati > Actinomycetota > Actinomycetes > Kitasatosporales > Streptomycetaceae > Streptomyces > Streptomyces sp. NPDC001204. The sequence goes on from NZ_JBSFJL010000033.1 coordinate 56,060, forward strand.
GGAACCTGCGGAATCGTGCCGATCTGATGTGGAGCATCAAGCACCTGGCGGCGCCCGACACTTCACTGCTCGTCACCAGCAGCAGGCTCGGCGAGACCAACTACAGGTCGACGCTCAGGTTCATCGATGCGGTGAAGGCGACGAACAGGACGCGGATCGCGTCCATCATCCTCGACAGCGGCGGCCACAACTTCAACACCTGGCGGCGCGAGATCCCGGCGACGTTGCAGTGGATGAGCGACCTGCTCGGCGACCACTGAAAATGATCTTGTTGAAACGTCGGCGGAAGTGAGGGAAGGCGAGCGGGCCGGAGCGGCGGAAGGCGAAGGAAGAAGCAGAGGAAAACGCGGCCGGAACTTCCGCTGTCACATGAAGGTTTCGTTATGGCTGTCTTTTTGCGGGGCGGCCCGGCATGATTCGCGTACGCGCGGTAAGTTTCTGGCCATGCCACGTGGACGTCACCGCCATTCCCCACCCCTGCACAGGCTGTTGCCTTCCTCGGCGATCGCCGGCGTCGCTGTCGTCTGCGCCCTTGGTCCCTGGGCGTTCACGGACGCGGTGGTGCTGCGGTTGCTCGCCGGGACCGCCGCGGTGACCGCTGTTCTCGGTGCGTTCGTCATGCGCCGCTGGGACGCGCAGGCCGGACGGCGGGTAGCCGACCTCACGCGCGCGCGTGCGAGCGACGAGTGGCGGTTCGAGGAACGGGTCGCCGAACTCGAGACCGACCTCGAGGAATCGCGCGAACTGCGCGGCCGCCTCGAGCAGAAGCTGCGCGCCAGGCGCACGGAACTCGCGGGGCTGCGCAACGAGCACGCGTCGCTCCTGCGGCGGTACGCCACGGCGGAGACCGAGCGTGCGACCGCGCTGGAGGGCCGCCGCCTGCTGGAGATCGAGACCGGCTCCGACATGCTCGCGCTGCCCGCCGCGCCGACGGCCGCTCCGGACGCCGCGGGCACGGAGACGCACGAGTCCGCGGCCCCCGTGACCGGGCCCACCGAGAAGAAGCCGGGGGCCGCGGCCCCCGCCGTGTTCTCCCCGGAGGGGTCCGAGCTGTACCTGCGTGCCGAGGCCGCGCTGTCGCGGTTGGGCAAGGGCGGCGCCCGGGCGGCGCGGACGGACGAGGCCACGAGGACGGGCTCCTCCGAGGAATCTGACACGGCGTCGGAGACCGACCCGGTGCGGGACACGGCCGTGACGGCGGACGGCGACACCGACCCGGATCCCGCGCGGGAGACCGGGACGGGCGAGACGCCCGAGCACGCGGCCGCCACGACCGAGACGGCTGAGACGGCTGAGACGACCGAGGCGGCCGACCCTAGTGACCCCGCCGAGGTGACCGGGATGGCTGAACCCGCCGGACCCGCCGGACCCGCCGAAGCTGACGGACCCGCCGGACCCGCCGAAGCTGACGGACCCGCCGGACCCGCCGAAGCTGCCGATCCCGCCGACCGGTCCACCGCCGCCGATTCGGGCGAGCAGGCCGCACCGGACCCCTCCGCCACGGCGGTCGAGCCGGCCAAGGCCGCGCCGCAGTCGCAACTGCCCTCCGGGCACTTCACCGTGCCGACCGCGGTGGCCGTCGTACCGGCCGCGCCCGCGCGGCGCCCGCTGGTCGAGGGCGGATTCGACTTCTTCGGCACGAAGAAGGAAGCGGCGGACACCGGGCCGGGCGCCGTCCGGAACGACGACCTCGTCGACGTGGTGGGCCAGGAGGCGCTCGCCCTGCACAAGGCGGAGGCCGAGTCCCAGTACAAGCCGGCCGACGCGGACGCGCCGGCCGCCGGCCGTCAGATCATCGACCTGACGGCCCACGACGAGACGGAACGGATCGACCTTCCGGGGCTGCGCACCGCGGCCTCCTGACGGCCGTCTCCCACGCCACACCGCGACGCCGGGCGCCCGCCCGGCGTCGCGCTCGTTTCATCCACCGGCCCGTCATCCACCGGCCCGTTATTCACCGGTCAGGTCATCCACCGGTCAGGCCGAGCGCTCCGGCGGCCCGTGCGCGACCTCTCCGCCTGGGTCCGCAGCAGCCGGGCCGCCTCCTGAGCGTCCCGCAGGCGGGCCGTCACGGTCTTGTCGGCCCCGTTGTCCACGTGCACGCCGGCGAGGCCCCACACGCGCAGCCAGGGCCCCTGCCGCAGCCGTACGCTCTGCACCTTCGCGTGCGGGACCAGCGCGAGCCGGCGCCGCAGCAGTCCGTGCCGTGCGGCGAACACCGCGTCGGTGACGGCGATCCCGTGCCCGCGCCACCACACCGGCGCGCACCACCGGGCGCGCCGCGGCGGCCGGAGCAGGTCGGTGGCCTGCGGCACCGTCACCCCGGGCAGGACCCGCGCGATCAACGATTCGGCGACCTCCCGCGGAGCGACCGGCAGCAGCACGGAGTTCGACGACCCGGCGACGTCCAGCTCGACCCGCACCCAGCCGCGCCACCGCCACAGCAGCGGTTCCACGATCCGCACGGTCTGCACCCGCCCCGGCGGCACCGTCTCGTGCGTGCGGTCCAGCAGTCCCCGGTCGATCCGCAGCCCGTCGGGCGATTCGCTCACGAGCCAGTCGTACTCGGCGGCGAAGCGACCCGCGCTGTTCGCCACGGCGCTGCCGAGCAGCGGCAGGACGGTGGCGAGCACCGTCCACAGGCTGTGGGTGGCCAGCCACAGCAGCGGCGGTACGACGGCGGCGGCGACCAGTGATCCCCAGGTCGCGCCGGTCAGCAGCAGCGAGGCGGCGATCACGCGCCCGGGTACGCGCACCAGCTCCCGCGCGGGTGCCTCACCGACCTCGTGCGCCGTCTCGGGCGCGAACCCGGCCGCGCGCGCGAGCAGTTCGGCGCGCAGCGCCCGGGCCTCCTCCTCGCCGAGGAAGGCGAGTTCGTCCTTCTTGTCCGTCCCTATGACGTCGAGTTTCAGCTTGGCCACGCCCGCGACCCGTGCGAGCAGCGGCCGGGTGACGTCGACGGCCTGGATCCGCTCCAGCCGGATGTGCGCGGTGCGGCGGAAGAACAGCCCGGTACGGATGCGCAGTTCGGTGCCGGTCACCGCGAAGTGCGTGAACCACCAGGACAGGAAGCCGTAGAGGGCGGCCACGGGTATGACGACCGCGAGCCCGATCAGCAGCGTGGTCGTCGTCAGCCGCGTCAGGTGCCGCTGCGCCTGGTCGGGGTCGTGCACGGCCCAGCCCGTGAGGACGGCGACCGGCGCCCACGCCCGTCTCAGGGGCGTGACGGGATGCAGCCGCCGCTCGGTCACGGGCCGCCCGTCGCGTACGGCCGTGTCGCTCACGGCCTTCTCGGACACGTCCCCGCCGCTCACGGGCTCTTCGGGTGCGGCTTCTGCGCGTAGGGCTTCTCCGAGTGCGGCCTTTTCGCGTACGGCCTTTTCGCGTACGGCCTTTTCGCGTATGGCCTCTTCGTCCTCCGCCGCCGTCACAGCCCCGCCGATCGTGCCTCGCCGAGTTCGGTGAGCCGGTCGCGCAGCCGTTCCGCCTCGGCCGGGTCGAGGCCGGGGATGGTCGCGTCGGTCGCGGCGGCGGCCGTGTGCAGCTGCACGGTGGCCAGCCCGAAGTGCCGCTCGACGGGCCCGGAGGTGACCTCGACCAGCTGCATCCGCCCATAGGGCACGACGGTCTCCCCGCGCCACAGCACACCCCGGCTGATCAGCAGGTCGTCGGCGCGCTCGGTGTACCGCCACGAGCACCAGTTGCGGCCCAGCAGCACCCAGCCCCACGCCATCACCGCCAGCGGCAGCAGCGCGAACGCCGACCAGGCGGGACCGGCCAGCAGGCCCGGCAGCAACCCCGCGGCCAGGGCGAACAGGCCCATCCACACCACCAGCAGCAGCCGGCGCAGACGCAGCAGGCCGCGCGGCAGCGCTCTCCAGGCCGGCGCGCTCCCGGCCGCCGCCCGTTCGTCCTCCGGGATCCCCGTTTCCATGGGGCAAGCGTACGTACGAGAGACTGTGTCCATGACTCCCACGAAGGAGACCACGGTCGGGATCGGCGGCGCCGCGGAGAGCACCGACATGGTGCTCAACATCGGGCCCCAGCACCCGTCCACGCACGGTGTTCTGCGGCTGAAGCTGGTGCTGGACGGCGAGCGCATCATGCGCGCCGAGCCGGTGATCGGCTATATGCACCGCGGCGCGGAGAAGCTGTTCGAGGCACGGGACTACCGCCAGATCATCATGCTGGCCAACCGCCACGACTGGCTGTCGGCCTTCTCGAACGAGCTGGGCGTGGTCCTCGCCGTGGAGCGGATGCTCGGCATGGAGGTGCCCCCGCGCGCGGTGTGGACGCGCACCCTGCTCGCCGAGCTGAACCGGGTGCTCAACCACCTGATGTTCCTCGGCTCCTACCCGCTGGAGCTGGGCGGCATCACCCCGGTCTTCTACGCGTTCCGGGAACGCGAGGTCCTCCAGAACGTCATGGAGGAGGTCTCCGGCGGCCGGATGCACTACATGTTCAACCGTGTCGGCGGCCTGAAGGAGGACCTGCCGGCCGGCTGGGCCACGCGCGCGCGTGCCGCGGTGGCCGCCGTGCGCTCGCGGATGGACGTCTTCGACGACCTGGTGCTCGGCAACGAGATCTTCCGGGGCCGCACCCGGGGCGTGGGCGTCCTGACGCCGCGGGCCGTGCACGCCTACGGCGTGAGCGGTCCCATCGCGCGCGCCTCGGGCGTCGACTTCGACCTGCGCCGCGACGAGCCGTACCTGGCGTACGCGGAGGTGCAGGACACCCTGAAGGTGGTCACCCGGCAGGAGGGCGACTGCCTGGCCCGCTTCGAGTGCCTGCTGGAGCAGGCCCACAACGCGCTGGACCTCGCCGACGCCTGTCTGGACCGGCTGGCCGAGCTGCCGCCCGGCCCGATCAACCAGCGGCTGCCGAAGGTCCTCAAGGCACCCGAGGGGCACACGTACGCGTGGACCGAGAACCCGCTCGGGATCAACGGCTACTACCTGGTCAGCAAGGGTGAGAAGACCCCGTACCGGCTGAAGCTGCGCTCGGCGTCGTACAACAACATCCAGGCGCTCACCGAGCTGCTGCCGGGCACGCTGGTGGCGGACATGGTGGCCATCCTGGGGTCAATGTTCTTCGTGGTCGGGGACATCGACAAGTAGGGCCGCCGCGTCCGCCTCCGCGAGGCCGACAGGCTGCACCAGCCAGCCGAAGTCGCCGAGCCCGCCCGCCGCGGTGAGTTCGGCGGCCTCCCCGGCGCGTGCGAGGGCGCGTACGTAGTCCGAGGGGTTCGTGGAGGCGAGCGTGAGCGGGGGGCGCTCGCCGGTGATTCCCAGGGCGTGCAGGGCCTCGCGCTGGGTCAGCAGCCGGACGCCCGGAGGCGCGCACGCGGCGCAGGCGTCCAGAGCGACGTGCGCCGTGATGTCGCACGACCCGTCCGGCACCGGCGCCGTCTCCCGGCCTTCCCGGAAGCCGGTGAGCGTTCCGAAGGGCGGTCGCGCGCCGGCCGTGTGCGCGTAGTCGACGGAGACCGCGAGGCCCCGCTCGACCCGCGAGACCGCGTCGGCCCAGGCGGTGTCGCGGGGCAGCCCGATCTCCGCGCGCAGACCCTGCTCGGCGGGCAGCGGCCACCACCGGGCCAGCCACCGCGCCTGCGCCCCCGACAGCGGTTCCCCGAGCCGTTCCGTACCGTCCCGCCGGACCAGGACCCGCCGGGGTACGCCCGCGGAGTCCACCTCCGCGACCTCCAGCGGCACGTTGTCCAGCCACTCGTTGGCGAACAGCAGTCCGGTGATCCCCCGAGGTGCCTGCCCCGACCATGCGATCCGGTCGTCCAGCCCCTCCGGCCAGGCGGCGATCTCGACCGCGTGCACGCGCGTGCGTGCCGCCACGTCCGCCGGCAGCGCGCCGAGCACGCCCGTGGCCAGTTCGCCCCGCCCGGCCGCCATGTCGACGAAGTCGAGCGCCGCCGGGCGGCCCAGCGCCACGTCGACCCGGCACAGCAGCCGCGCCACGGCCGCCGCGAACAGGGGCGAGGCGTGCACGGACGTACGGAAGTGACCGGCCGGGCCCTCGGGCCGCCGGTAGAAGCCGTCCGGCCCGTACAGGGCCTCCTCGGTCGCCGCCCGCCAGCCGCGCCACTCCCCGGCCCGGCCCTCCGCCGCGCTCTGCGCCGTGGTGCGCCGGGTGCTGCCGGCCGTGGTGCGCGCGGTGCTGCCCGCCGTGTCGTCCGCCACCCGGACAGACTAAGGTCCGTCCGGCGGAGCGAGGCGCACAAGTGATCACTGCCTCCACCTTGCGGAGTACGAGGGGCCCGTGCGGATCGGCCCTTCGGTTGACCCCCGCACCTGTGCCGCTTCCCTACTCTGGGTTACGTGCAGCGCCTCTATGACTTCCTCCGCAGGCACCCGACGTGGGTGGACGGCTCCTGGGCCCTCATCCTCCTCGGGCTTTCCGGCGTGAGCGTGTCGAGCATCAACGGGGCGCCCGGCCACCACGGTTCGGTCGGCGCGGCCCTGGCGCTGTCCCTCGTGCTGTGCGTGGTCGTCGCACTGCGCCGCCGGGTGCCGGAGAAGATGCTGGTGCTGGCGGGCGCGGCGGGCGTGGCGCAGCTCGTCCTGGACGTCGAGACGATGGTCGCCAACTTCGCCATGCTGGTGATCATCTACACGGTCGCCGCGATAGGCGCTCGCTGGGCCTCCCGGTTCGCCCTGGCCGGCGGGCTGTGCGCGGCGACCCTCGCGCAGATGCGCTGGCCGCAGCACGACGCGAGCGCCCTGGGCAACGTCGCGATAACCGTCTTCCAGACGGTGCCGTTCGCCCTCGCCTGGGTGCTCGGCGACTCCATGCGCACCCGCCGCGCCTACTTCGCGCAACTGGAGGAGCGCGCCGCCCGCCTGGAGAAGGAACGCGAGGCGCAGTCCAAGGTCGCGGTCGCCGCCGAACGCGCCCGGATCGCGCGCGAGCTGCACGACGTGGTCGCGCACAACGTGTCGGTGATGGTGGTGCAGGCCGACGGCGCCGCCTACGTCCTGGACGCCGCGCCCGACCAGGCCAAGAAGGCCCTGGAGACGATCTCCTCCACCGGCCGCCAGGCCCTCGCCGAGATGCGCCGCCTGCTGGGCGTGCTGCGCACCGGCGAGCACCAGGAGAGCGGCGAGTACGTGCCGCAGCCCGACGTCGACCAGATCGAGGACCTCGTCGAGCAGTGCCGGGGCTCCGGACTGCCCGTCGACTTCCGGATCGAGGGCACCCCGCGCCCGCTGCCCAGCGGGGTCGAGCTCACCGCGTACCGCATCGTGCAGGAGGCCCTCACGAACACCCGCAAGCACGGCGGACCCAACGCGGGCGCGAGCGTGCGTCTGGTCTACTTCGACGACGGCCTCGGACTGCTCGTCGAGGACGACGGCAAGGGCGCGCCGCACGAGCTGTACGAGGAGGGCGGCGCCGACGGCGAGGGGCACGGCCTGATCGGCATGCGCGAACGCGTCGGCATGGTGGGCGGCACCCTGGACGCGGGTCCGCGCCCCGGCGGAGGCTTCCGCATCAGCGCCCTGCTGCCGCTCAAACCGGTGCACTGACGCCGGCGCACACCCCGCTCACCCCGGTCACGCACCCGCCCGGCCCGCCGATGACGAACGGACCCGAACCGCCGATGACGAACGGAAGAGGACCCCGATGACGATCCGCGTGATGCTCGTGGACGACCAGGTGCTGCTGCGCACGGGATTCCGGATGGTGCTCGCCGCCCAGCCGGACATGGAGGTCGTCGCGGAGGCGGGCGACGGTGTCGAGGCCCTCCAGGTGCTGCGCGCCACCGCCGTCGACGTGGTGCTGATGGACGTGCGCATGCCGAAGCTGGACGGTGTGGAGGCCACCCGCCGCATCTGCTCCGAGCCCGACCCGCCGAAGGTGCTCATCCTGACCACCTTCGACCTCGACGAGTACGCCTTCTCCGGGCTGAAGGCGGGTGCCTCCGGGTTCATGCTCAAGGACGTGCCGCCCGGCGACCTGCTCGCCGCGATCCGCTCCGTGCACAGCGGCGACGCCGTCGTCGCGCCCTCCACCACCCGCCGGCTGCTCGACCGGTTCGCCCCGATGCTGCCCACGGCCGGCAAGGAGCCCCAGCACAAGGAGCTCCAGCGGCTCACCGAGCGCGAGCGCGAGGTCATGGTCCTGGTCGCGCAGGGCCTGTCGAACGGCGAGATCGCCGCCCGGCTGGTGCTGTCCGAGGCGACGGTGAAGACCCACGTGGGCCGCATCCTGACCAAGCTGGGGCTGAGGGACCGGGTGCAGGTGGTGGTCCTGGCCTACGAGACGGGGCTCGTCCGGGCCGGCGGACACGGCTGAACGGCGTACGCGGCCGTCGGTAGGGTCTGCGCATGCTCCTGTGGATCAACGGCCCCTTCGGGGGCGGCAAGACACAGACCGCACACGAGATCCAGCGCCGTCTGCCCGGCAGCGTCGTCTGCGATCCCGAGCATGCCGGGTTCGGCCTGCGCCGCATGCTGCCACCCGAACTGCGCGCGGACTTCAGGGACTTGGTGGCCTGGCGGCAAGGGGTGGTGGAGGTCCTGGACCTGGCCCTCACCCGGCACGAGGGGGTCGTGATCGCCCCCATGACCGTCACGGACTCCGGTCAGTTCGCCGAGACCGTCGGGCGGCTGCGCGAACTGGGCCACGACGTACGGCACTTCACGCTCCTCGCGGAACGCGAGACCGTTCTGAAGCGGCTGCGGGAGCGTGGGTTCGGACACCTCGTCGGGTATGTCGCCGGGAAGAACTCCGGTCCGGGCCGGGAAAGCTGGGCCGTGCGGCAGCTCGACGACTGCCTCGAGCGGCTGCGCGAGCCGGAGTTCGCCGAGCACCTGTGGACCGACCACTCGACCGTGCCGAAGACCGCGGACCGGATCGCCGTCCTGGCCGGCCTGACGCTGCGGCCCAACACCGAGGGTCCGCTGCGGACACGGCTGCGGCAGGCGAAGGTCGGCGTCCGGCACATCCGGTTCGACGGGCCCCGGCACACGCCGGACTCCGGCCCAGCTGACTAGCGCAGCACGCCTTCGAGGAAGTCGCTGCCCAGCCGGGCGACCATCGCGACGTCCAGCTGGTGCAGCACGTACCGCCCCCGGCGCCGGGTGGTGACCAGGCCCGCCTTCTTCAGCAGGCTCAGGTGCCGGGATATCTCCGGCGCGGTCATGCCGTGCACCTGGGCCAGCTCGCTGGTGGTGAACGCGCTGCGGGCCAGGCTGCGGCACAGCCGCATCCGCACCGGGTGGGACAGGGCGGTCATCCGCAGGGTCAGCTGCTCCACCGAGGGCGGGGCGGCGAGCTCCGGGGAACCGACCGGGTAGTGCAGCACCGGCTGCCAGCCGTACCGGTGCAGCACCATCAGGTGGGGCCAGCCCAGGCTCGTCGGCACGAGCAGCAGGCCGCCCTGCGCCGTGGCCGTGCGGCCCTCGCCCAGCTTGTCGACGGTGATCCGGCCGGCCGCCTCGTCCAGCGTCACCGCCGGGGACACCGCCGCAAGGGCCTCGGCCAGGCCCTTGCGGCGCAGCAGCTCCGTCTTGTGCCGGGTGTCGGCCGCGAGCTGGTGGCGCAGCCGGGACCAGGTCTGCGCGAAGAACGCCTCGTCGCAGTCCTCGAGGAACTGCCGCAGCCAGGCCCTGATGCGCGGTGGGTCGGCCAGCAGCCGCTCGGTGAAGCGCACCTGCTGCGGGCCGCGCGCCGCGGCCAGCTCCACGGCGCGGCGGCGAAGACCGGCGTCGGCGAGCGGTCCCGGGCCCGGCAGGCCGTACGGCAGGGCGCAGGTGAACTCCAGGGCAGCGTCCACGAACTGCTCGTCGGACAGCTTGTCGAGGATGTCCAGCTCGTCGGCGAGCGTCGCGCCCGGGAGCGTGGAGCCGCCGGGCACGCCCGCGCACGGCAGGAAGAGGTCGGAGAACGTCGTCCGCCACAGGAAGTCCGCCTCGCACATCCGGTCGGCCAGGTGCGAGTCGAGCCGGGCGGTGACGCCGGTGACCCAGCCCTGCAGACCGGGGTGGTGTCCCGGCTCCGACAGCGTGTGCAGCGCCATGCAGAGCTCGGCCAGGGGCGCGGGAACGACGGCGACCCTCTCCGGCCGCAACCCCGCGATATCGATCCGCACGCTCATGCCCCCATGGTGCCCGGCCCAGCTGACAACACCGTCGCCCGCCGTCCAGAACCGCCCCGCCAACGCCCGGCCCGCCCCCCACCGACGAGCACGGCGGCCCGCCCCGGCCCGGCCCCGCGCCTGCCCCGCAAGCCGCCTGTTAGCGGCTGGTGGCGGGCGAACAGCAGGATTGCCGAAGCCTGTACCGGGCGCTTTGGCGCAGTCTTGGGACACCTGGCGTGGCGGTTCCGTCGGCGCCCGCCGCCCCCGACGCCGGGCTCTGCCCAGGGCCAACCGACGACGCGGCGGCCCGCCGACGCCGGACACCCGCGCCCTCCCGCGCCGGGTCCGAGGGCCGCAAGTGGTGCGCGCGAGCCGAGGGACGGGCCGCGTTCTGTGCGGTATCCCGGCACAGACCCCTGCCGCCCGGTGTGGCGGAACGGCCCACGCCCGCCGCTTGTGTCCGGCCCGCCCGGTCCGCCCGGCCCGCCCGGCCCGTCACCCGGCTCGCTGCCGCTGCGCAACCCGCCCCCCGCCACCCCGCGGCCGCGGTCCGTGCCGCGCGCTGCCCGCGGTCGGCTGCGCGGGTGGCAAGTGGTGTGCGAGCCGAGGGACGGGCCGCGTTCCCCGTGGTGTCCCGGGTGGTCGTCCGGACCGTGGGCGGACGCGGCTCAGGTGGGGCCGGTGGGTTACTCGTCGAGCTCCTTGGGGAGGCGGGCGGTGAAGTCGGCGACCGCTGCTCGCACGTCGGCCGCGGTCCAGGCCAGGCCCTCGGCCCGGACGGAGACCTCGGTGCGGGCCAGGCGGGTGGCCGGGGCGTCCCAGCCGCCGGTGAAGAGCATCGTGCCCGTCTCCTCCGCGGTCCGGATCGCGGTCCGCGCGACCGCCTCGGCGTCGTACGGCAGCCAGACCTGGAACTCGTGGGTGTGCGGCTCGGCCGGGTGGACGTGGCTCCAGGGCAGCCCCGCCGCGGCGAACCCCTCGCGCAGTGCGGCGGCCACCACGCGCGCGTGCCGCACGTACTCCGGCAGCCGGGGCAGCTCCCGCTCCAGCCCGGCCAGTGCCGACAGCGCCGTCGGGAACTGCTGGAAGACGTTGCCGCCGTACCGGTGCCGCCAGGCCTTGGCCTCCTCCACCAGCTCCCGCGGCCCGGCGAGCGCGGCGCCGCCGTAACCGGCGAGGGACTTGTAGAACGACACGTACACGCTGTCGGCCAGGTCCGCGATCTCCTCCAGCGGCCGGCCGAAGTGCACGGTGGACTCCCACAGGCGCGCGCCGTCGAAGTGCACCACCGCGTCCCGCTCGCGTGCCGCGTCCACGAGCTCGAGGAGCTCCTCCCACGTGGGCAGCAGGAACCCGGCGTCCCTGAGGGGCAGTTCGAGCATCAGCGTCCCGAAGGGCTCGTCGAGGGTGCGCACCTCCTCGGCGGTCGGCTGGCACGGCTCGCTCGTCACCCGCACCGGCCGCAGCCCGGCGACCTGGCTGAAGGCCTGCCTCTCGTGCACCTCGGGATGGGCCAGCGCGTGCAGCGCGACCGCCGGGTTGCCGGTACGGCCCGCCCAGCAGCGCAGGGCCACCTGCTGGGCCATCGTGCCGGTCGGGAAGAAGGCGGCGGCCTCCTTGCCGAGCAGGCCGGCGACCTTCTCCTCCAGGGCCTCGACGACCCCGTTGCCGTACATGTCCGACGCCTCGTCGAGGTCGTACACCTCCCGCGCGCCGTCCAGCAGCGCCAGCCGCTCCCGGAGCGTCCCGAGGAACCCGGGGCGCGCCAGCACGCGCTCCGCGCTCCGGCACGCGGCCGCGCGCCGTTCCCGGAGCCGCTTGTGCCGCTCCCCGTCCGGGACCCGCTCTTCGAGCCGTACGTCCCGTGCGTCCTGCTCCGCCGTATCACTCATGTCCCGGATCATCGCGCGTCCGGGACACGGCGGTCACCCGCATTTCCCGCCCCGCGGCCCTTCGTCTCCCGCCCCGCGGCACTGTGGGCCGACCCACAGCCTGTGGACGACCGGACCGCCCCCGGAACCGATCGCGTTAACATGACGAGAAATCGTCCGGTACCCCGAGCGGACTGGAACGGGAAGGTCACCATCGCGTGAGTAGTAGCCAACAACCAGACCCCAGGGACCGCCCGGCACGGCTCACCGTCGGCGTCGTCGGCGCCGGCCGGGTGGGCCCCGCCCTCGCCGCGTCCCTCCAGCTGGCCGGGCACCGCCCGGTGGCCGTCTCCGCGGTCTCCGACACCTCCAGGCGCCGTGCCGGGCTGATGCTCCCCGACGTGCCCGTGGTGCCGCCCGCCGACGTGCTCGAGCGGTCCGACCTGGTGCTGCTGACCGTCCCCGACGACACCCTGCCCGGACTGGTCGCGGGCCTCGCCGAGACCGGCGCCGTACGGCCCGGGCAGCTGCTCGTGCACACCTCCGGGCGGTACGGCGCGAAGGTGCTGGACCCCGCCCTGCGCGCGGGCGCGCTGCCACTGGCCCTGCACCCCGCGATGACCTTCACCGGCACGCCCGTGGACGTGCAGCGGCTGGCCGGCTGCTCCTTCGGCGTCACCGCCCCCGAGGAGCTGCGGCTGGCCGCCGAGGCCCTGGTCATCGAGATGGGCGGCGAGCCGGAGTGGATCGCCGAGGAGATGCGCCCGCTGTACCACGCGGCGCTCGCGCTCGGCGCCAACCACCTGGTCACGCTGGTCGCCCAGTCCATGGAGCTGCTGCGCGAGGCCGGCGTCGAGGCCCCCGACCGGATGCTCGGCCCGCTGCTCGGCGCCGCCCTGGACAACGCCCTGCGCTCCGGCGACGCGGCCCTGACCGGACCGGTCGCGCGAGGGGACGCCGGCACGGTCGCCGCCCACGTCGCCGAACTGCGCCGGCACGCCCCGCAGACCGTCGCCGGCTACCTGGCGATGGCCCGCGCCACCGCCGACCGCGCGCTCGCCCACGGCCTGCTCAAGCCCGAGCTGGCCGAGGACCTGCTGGGGGTACTCGCCGGAGGCACGAACCTGCCCGAGAACGGGGAAGACCGATGAGCCGCCGCATGCTCGAACTCGCTCCCACGGCGGGCGATCTGACGTACGTGCGCGACCACCGCGCGGCCCGGGGACGCACCGCCGTCGTGATGACCATGGGCGCCCTGCACGAGGGCCACGCCACCCTGATCCGCGCGGCTCGCGACCACGTCGGCGACGAGGGCTTCGTGATCGTCACCGTCTTCGTCAACCCGCTCCAGTTCGGCGCGGGCGAGGACCTCGACCGCTACCCGCGCACCCTGGAGGCCGACCTCAAGGTGGCCGAGCAGGCGGGCGCCGACGCCGTGTTCGCGCCGTCCGTCGAAGAGATCTACCCCGACGGCGAGCCGCAGGTCAGGATCACCGCAGGCGCCATGGGCGAGCGCCTGGAGGGCGCCAGCAGGCCCGGGCACTTCGACGGCATGCTCACCGTCGTCGCCAAGCTGCTGCACCTCACCCGCCCCGACGTGGCCCTGTACGGGCAGAAGGACGCCCAGCAGCTCGCCCTGATCCGCCGCATGGTGCGCGACCTCGACATGGGGGTGGAGATCGTCTCCGTACCGACCGTGCGCGAGGACGACGGACTGGCCCTGTCCAGCCGCAACCGCTACCTCTCCCCGCAGGAGCGGTACACCGCCCTGGCCCTCTCCCAGGCCCTGTTCGCGGGCCGCGACCGGCACGCAGCCCAGGAGGCGCTGCGCGCGCGGGCCCGTGAGGTGCCCTCCACGCGTGCGCGTGCCGAGGCCCTGAGCGCCCTCGGGGAGTCCCGCGCGGCGGCCGACGCCGCGGCCGTCGCCAAGGCCTCCCCGGGCGCCGCGGCGGCCGTCCGCGCGGCCGCCCAGCTGGTCCTGGACGAGGCCGCGCGCTTCGACCCGCCGCTGGAACTCGACTACCTGGCCCTGGTCGACCCGTCCGACTTCACCGAGATCGGCGACGGCTTCACCGGCGAGGCCGTCCTCGCCGTCGCCGCGCGGGTCGGGGCGACCCGGCTGATCGACAACCTCCCGCTCACCTTCGGAACCCTGGGAGCCGCCTCGTGACCAGCACAGGCATACGACTGCACGCGCCCGCGCCCGGCTGGTCCATCGCGGCGGACGTCGTGGTCATCGGCTCCGGCGTCGCCGGCCTCACCGCCGCCCTGCGCTGCGAGGCGGCCGGCCTGACGACCGTCGTCGTCACCAAGGCCCGCCTCGACGACGGCTCCACCCGTTGGGCCCAGGGCGGCATCGCCGCGGCCCTCGGCGAGGGCGACACCCCCGAGCAGCACCTGGACGACACCCTGGTGGCGGGCGCCGGCCTGTGCGACGAGGAGGCCGTACGGATCCTCGTCACCGAGGGCCCCGACGCCGTACGCCGGCTGATCTCCACCGGCGCGCACTTCGACACCGACGGCGAGGGCGGCATCCAGCTCACCCGCGAGGGCGGCCACCACCGCCGCCGGATCGCGCACGCGGGCGGCGACGCGACCGGCGCCGAGATCTCCCGCGCCCTCGTCGAGGCGGTGCGCGCGCGTGGAGTGCACACCGTCGAGAACGCACTCGTCCTGGACCTGCTCACGGACGCCGAGGGCCAAACCGCGGGCGTGACCCTGCACGTCATGGGCGAGGGCCAGCACGACGGCGTGGGCGCCGTGCACGCGCCCGCGGTGGTCCTCGCGACCGGCGGCATGGGCCAGATCTTCTCCGCGACCACCAACCCGTCCGTCTCCACCGGCGACGGCGTGGCGCTCGCCCTGCGCGCGGGCGCCGAGGTCTCCGACCTGGAGTTCGTGCAGTTCCACCCGACGGTGCTCTTCCTCGGCGCGGACGCGGAGGGCCAGCAGCCCCTCGTCTCCGAGGCGGTGCGCGGCGAGGGCGCCCACCTGGTCGACGGCGACGGCGTGCGCTTCATGACCGGACAGCACGAGCTGGCCGAACTCGCGCCCCGGGACATCGTCGCCAAGGGCATCATGCGGCGGATGCGGGAGCAGGGCACCGAGCACATGTTCCTCGACGCCCGGCACTTCGGCGCCGACATGTGGAAGCACCGCTTCCCGACGATCCTGGCCGCCTGCCGCGCCCACGGCATCGACCCGGTCACCGAGCCCGTCCCGGTCGCGCCGGCCGCCCACTACGCCTCCGGAGGCGTGCGCACCGACTCCCGCGGCCGGACGACCGTGCCGGGCCTGTACGCGTGCGGTGAGGTGGCCTGCACCGGCGTGCACGGCGCCAACCGCCTCGCCTCCAACTCCCTCCTGGAGGGACTGGTCTACGCCGAGCGCATCGCCGCCGACATCGCGCGGGAGCGGTCGGGGAACGGCCTGCACGCGCGCGTGCCGGAACCCGTTCCGTACACCGAGCGGCCCTCCCGCCCCCTGCTCGCCCCCGAGACCCGGTTCGCGATCCAGCGGATCATGAGCGAGGGAGCGGGCGTGCTGCGGTCCGCCGCGTCGCTGGCCCGGGCCGCCGACCAGCTGGAGCGGCTGCACGCCGAGGCCCGCTCGGCCCTGGAGGAGAACGGCAAGACCGCCGAGCCGGGCGTCGACACCTGGGAGGCCACGAACCTCATGTGCGTGTCCGGCGTCCTGGTCGCCGCCGCCCGGCTGCGCGAGGAGACCCGCGGCTGCCACTGGCGCGAGGACCGCGCCGAGCGGGACGACACCCACTGGCGCCGCCACATCGTCGTACGGCTGAACCCCGACGGCACACCCGCCGTGCACACCACGGACACCGCAGAGTTCCCCCCGACCCGCCCCGGGGCCCCGGCCCCGCGTCCTCTGGAGCAGTGACACAAGTGAGCAGCGAAGACCTTCCCCTCGCCCCCAGCGGCGGCTGCGGCGACGGCTGTGCCTGCGGCGCGGACGCCGACGAGGAGTACCTGGAGTGCGGGCTCGACCCCGCGCTCGCCCAGCTCCTGGCGGACGCCGGACTCGACCCCCTCGAGGTCGAGGACATCGCGAACGTCGCCATCCAGGAGGACCTCGACAACGGCGTGGACGTGACGACGGTCGCGACCATCCCCGAGGACGCCGTGGCCACGGGCGACTTCACCGCGCGCGAGGCGGGCGTGGTGGCCGGCCTCAGGGTCGCCGAGGCGGTGCTCTCGGTGGTCTGCACGGACGAGTTCGAGGTCGAGCGGCACGTCGAGGACGGCGACCGCGTCGAGGCCGGGCAGAAGCTGCTGTCGGTCACCACGCGCACGCGTGACCTGCTGACCGGCGAGCGCAGCGCGCTCAACCTGCTGTGCCGCCTGTCCGGCATCGCGACCGCCACGCGCGCCTGGGCGGACGCCCTGGAGGGCACCAAGGCGCGCGTGCGCGACACCCGCAAGACCACGCCGGGCCTCAGGTCGCTGGAGAAGTTCGCCGTCCGGTGCGGCGGCGGCGTGAACCACCGCATGTCGCTGTCGGACGCGGCCCTGGTCAAGGACAACCACGTGGTGGCGGCCGGCGGCGTGGGGCAGGCCTTCAAGGCCGTACGGGAGGCCTTCCCGGACGTACCGATCGAGGTCGAGGTCGACACCCTGCACCAGTTGCGCGAGGTCGTGGACGCCGGCGCCGATCTGATCCTGCTGGACAACTTCACGCCCGGCGAGTGCGAGGAGGCCGTGGCCATCGTCGACGGCCGGGCACTGCTGGAGGCGTCGGGCCGGCTGACCCTGGGGAACGCCGGGGCGTATGCCGGGACCGGCGTCGACTTCCTGGCCGTCGGGGCCCTGACCCACTCCTCGCCGATCCTGGACATCGGCCTGGACCTGCGCGAGGCGGAGTGACGGCCATGCTCCTGACGATCGACGTCGGCAACACGCACACCGTGCTCGGCCTGTTCGACGGGGAGGACATCGTCGAGCACTGGCGCATCTCCACCGACGCGCGCCGCACGGCCGACGAGCTGGCGGTGCTGCTTCAGGGCCTGATGGGCATGCACCCGCTGCTCGGCGACGAACTGGGCGAGGGCATCGACGGCATCGCGATCTGCGCGACCGTCCCGTCGGTGCTCCAGGAACTGCGCGAGGTGACGCGGCGCCACTACGGCGACGTACCCGCCGTGCTCGTCGAACCCGGCGTCAAGACGGGCGTGCCGATCCTCTTCGACAACCCCAAGGAGGTCGGCGCCGACCGCATCATCAACGCGGTGGCGGCGAACGAGCTGTACGGCGGCCCGGCGATCGTCGTCGACTTCGGCACGGCGACGACCTTCGACGCGATCAGCGCGCGTGGGGAGTACGTCGGCGGGGTCATCGCGCCCGGCATCGAGATCTCCGTCGAGGCGCTGGGCGTCAGGGCGGCGCAGCTACGGAAGATCGAGGTGGCCCGCCCGCGCAGCGTGATCGGCAAGAACACGGTCGAGGCGATGCAGGCCGGGATCATCTACGGGTTCGCCGGGCAGGTCGACGGCGTGGTCAGCCGGATGGCCCGGGAGCTGGCCGACGAACCGGACGACGTGACGGTGATCGCGACGGGCGGGCTGGCGCCGATGGTGCTCGGCGAGTCCTCGCTGATCGACGAGCACGAGCCGTGGCTGACCCTCATCGGGCTGCGGCTGGTCTACGAGCGGAACGTCTCGCGCCCCTGACCGGGGCGGCGACACCCCCGCACGCCACACCCGCGCCTTATGTCGAATTTGTCTGATTAGCGCGTATCGTCGGCCTATGCCTACGCCATACGGAACCCGCGGCGGCATGGCGTTCGGCGCGGAGGAGCTGCCCGTGCTCCGCCGCGCCCTCGCCCTCGCCCTTCAGCCCCGTCCCGCCAGCGCCGAAGACGTGCAGGAGTGCCGCCGGCTCGCCGAGTCACTCGACGAGGCGATGCACGAGGGTGTCCGGCTGCGCGCGTTCCTGGTGG
Source organism: Streptomyces sp. NPDC001204 (assembly GCF_053598035.1). NCBI lineage: Bacteria > Bacillati > Actinomycetota > Actinomycetes > Kitasatosporales > Streptomycetaceae > Streptomyces > Streptomyces sp. NPDC001204. Next base: position 73,973 of record NZ_JBSFJL010000033.1, read on the forward strand.
CCGATCTCGCCCGGTACCGCGCCGCCCTCCCCGGCGCGGCCGCCGGCTACCTCGCGCTCCTCGCCGAGTGCCTGGACGCGGGCCACCGGCCCACGGCCGACGACCTGGCCGCCCTGGGCGCCCTGCGCGGCGCCCCGGCCGCGGCGGCCCTCCTGAGCCGCTGCCGGACGCTCACCCCGCCCGTGGCGCTCCCTCGCGAGCCGGCCTCCGCGCACCCGGTCCCAGTCGCCCGCCCGGCCCCCGTCGCCCGGGCCGCCGCCCCGGCCCACCCGATCGGCCCCCTCCGCCCCGGCCGAGGAGCCCCGTCGGCCGTCACGGCCTCCCTCGGCCTGCTTCAGGCGCTCATGGGTGGCGGTCCGCCGGACGGCCGGGGGGCGCAGCAGAAGGACGGCGGGGACGAGAAGCCCGCCCAGAAGCCCGCCGCGAAGCCGGGGGAGCGGCCCGCCCCCGCGCAGCCCGGGACGGCGCCCGCGCCGAAGCCCGTTCGGCGACCCGTGCCCACGCCGGGCGAGGTCTTCCCGCGGCGGAAGCCGGGCCCGCCCTCCGGGAAGCCGCAGCAGTGTCTCGCGGCGGTGTGACGCTCCGGGCCACCCCGCCCCTGTTTGTCCCGCCGCCGTGACTACTCTGGATCCATGGACTACGTCTCCGCACTCGTTCCCCCGGTCGTCATGGCCGCGTTCTTCATCGCTCTGGTCAGGGTGATCGTGAAGACCCAGGGCGGGGCCGCCAAGGCCAAGGAGGACGCGGCCGTGGACGCCGCCCTCGCGCGCGCACAGAGCGGCTCCCGGACCTCCGGAGCCGGCGCGCCCACCGACGCCTGAAGCGGCGTACGACCCCCGTGTGAGGACACCTCACCATGGGGTCGTACGCCCTTTTTGTTCGCGTTTGACGCCGAAGGCGTATGTTCGGCACGCCATCGCCGGGTTCTCCCACTAGGGTGCTGAGTTGTGCCTCGGCCCCTGGGAGAACTCGAAGACGCGGTCATGACGCGGGTGTGGAAGTGGAACCGCCCGGTGACCGTTCGAGAGGTCCTGGAAGACCTTCAGCGCGAGAGGTCCATCGCGTACACCACGGTGATGACCGTTTTGGACAATCTCCATCACAAGGGCTGGGTGCGCCGCGAAGCCGAGGGCCGGGCCTATCGATATGAGGCCGTCTCCACCCGTGCCGCCTACGCCGCCGCACTGATGAACGACGCCTGGTCCCAGAGCGACAACGCCGCCGCCGCTCTCGTCGCCTTCTTCGGGATGATGAGCGACGAACAGCGGCAGGCCCTGCGGGATGCCGTGCGCATCGTCGAAGGCACCGCGGAAGGCGCCGTCGGGGGAACCGGTACACCCGAAGTCGCCGGTGAAGTCCCGGATACCGTCCAGGCCCCGGATACCGTCCCAGCTCCGGAAACCCTTGACGAGAACCCCGGCTCGGCACGGGACGGCCGCGAGCGATAGCGTCCGCTCATGTCCGTAGAACGTCCCGAAGAGACCGCAAAATCCATCACCGTCCGACGGGCCCGGACCGGCGATGTCCCCGCAGTGCGCCGACTGCTGGACGCCTACGTTCGCGGGCGCATCCTGCTCGACAAAGCCACGGTGACGCTTTACGAGGACATCCAGGAGTTCTGGGTCGCCGAACGGGACGACAACGCCGAGGTCGTCGGCTGCGGCGCACTGCACGTGATGTGGGAAGACCTGGCGGAAGTGCGCACTCTCGCGGTGAAGCCCGGTCTCAAGGGCGCCGGGGTCGGACATCGGCTGCTGGAGAAGTTGCTCGAGACGGCACGCCGGCTCGGTGTTCGCCGCGTATTCTGCCTGACCTTCGAAGTGGACTTCTTCACCAAGCACGGCTTCGTGGAGATCGGCGAGACGCCCGTCGACGCCGATGTCTACGCGGAGCTGCTGCGTTCCTATGACGAGGGCGTCGCGGAGTTCCTCGGTCTCGAACGAGTGAAACCGAACACCCTGGGCAACAGCCGGATGCTTCTGCATCTGTGATCGACATTCCGCCCGGCCGGGCCTGCCCGCGTTCCCTATGTCCGAAACGCGCATGTTTCCGGACGGGGTGAGTACCTGGTCTCTCCCAGGGGTTTGTGTTTTTCCCGCAAAAGCGGTTTGCTTTCCGACGTACTGCTGCACTGCATATAACAGGGGACGGCGAATCGGCGGACACCGACCATCCCCGGTCCTCACGTTATCGATGAAAGGAAATCCGGTGGCACAGAAGGTTCAGGTCCTTCTTGTCGACGACCTCGACGGCGGCGAGGCGGACGAGACCGTGACGTTCGCGCTGGACGGCAAGACGTACGAGATCGATCTCACCACCGCCAATGCGGACAAGCTCCGTGGCCTTCTCGAGCCGTACCTCAAGAGCGGCCGGCGCACCGGGGGCCGCGCTTCGGGCGGACGTGGAAAGGCGCGTGCCGCTTCCGGCGGCAGCCAGGACACCGCGCAGATCCGCGCCTGGGCGAAGGAGAACGGCTACGAGGTCAACGACCGCGGCCGGGTCCCCGCGTCCATTCGCGAGGCCTACGAGAAGGCCAACGGCTGATCAGGGGCCTGTGCCGGGCCCTCGTGGAACGGGAACGGCTGGGCGCACGCGCGCCGCAGCCGGATCCGGTGGACGTGTGTCGCCACCGTGTCCACCAGACGTACGAGATCGGGGGTGCCCCCACCGCCCCCCACGGCCGACAGCGTCGGCAGCGAGGCCTCGACCTCGCACCCGGACCCGGGGGGCCGCAGCCACACGGCGGCCCCCTGTGAACCGGAGCGGCCGGGGCTGACCGGCCGCGGCCCGGGCGGAACGGCGCCCGGAGGCGGCGGCGCGTCCATCAGCGCGCCCGCGCCCAGGGCCACCAGGTCCAGACCCAGCGCCGACGGGCCCCACTCCAGCCACTCCAGCAGCCCCGGCAGCTCCTCCGCGCTGCCCGCCGCCATCAGCAGCCGCATCCGGTCCCCCCGCAAGGCCACCGGAGAGCCGGGCCCCAGATGGCGCAGCGCCGCACGCCCGGCCTCGGCGGGCACGTCCAGGACGTCGAAGCGGCGGCCCACCACAAGTCGCAGCGGTGCTCCGGGCACCGTGGCCCAGCCCAGTTCGTTCTCGTACCAGTGGCGCCAGCACAGCCGGTGCCGCGACTGCCGCCCCCCGTCGCCGGGGACCGGCGGCCGACGGGGAGACGGAACCGGAACGGGGACCGTGGAAGGGCTGCCGACCATGCCTGAGAAACCATCCGAAACGCGCTGGAGTTACGCTCGGTATCAGTGTGTGTGCGAAATGTCGTGGGCGAGAGGGGCGCGCGGGGGCGGGAAAGGGCGCAAGGTTGTTCGCCCATAGCTGAGGGAACCCGGTCACGCGGCATGCATGGTCAGTCGTTACGGGTAAGAGATGCCTAGTGGGAGGGGGCGACACGCAGGCGGCACCCGGGCAGCGGAGTCTCACGTTCGCCATCGGCGTACTGGCGACTGGGGTAACTGCCTGGCCTGCGGGAACATCGTCTCGCACCATCGGGTTGGAGCAGATGTCGGCGTTCGGGGTCAGGAGGCAGTGTTGGTTCTCGGTCCGGTGTCGGCAGTTGGAATGAGCGGTCCCCGCTTGCGGGACTAAGCTGCGGAAGGACAGGGAGGGGAAGTTCCCCCCACTGCCTGACCGCTCTGAGGAGCGATTAACGATGTTCGAGAGGTTCACCGACCGCGCGCGGCGGGTTGTCGTCCTGGCTCAGGAAGAAGCCCGGATGCTCAACCACAACTACATCGGCACTGAGCACATCCTCCTGGGCCTGATCCACGAGGGTGAGGGTGTCGCCGCCAAGGCCCTTGAGAGCCTCGGGATTTCGCTCGAGGCGGTCCGCCAGCAGGTGGAGGAGATCATCGGCCAGGGCCAGCAGGCGCCCTCCGGCCACATCCCCTTCACTCCCCGTGCCAAGAAGGTCCTGGAGCTGTCGCTCCGGGAGGCCCTTCAGCTCGGCCACAACTACATCGGCACGGAGCACATCCTGCTCGGCCTGATCCGTGAGGGCGAGGGCGTCGCCGCCCAGGTCCTGGTCAAGCTGGGCGCAGACCTCAACCGGGTGCGGCAGCAGGTGATCCAGCTGCTCTCCGGTTACCAGGGCAAGGAGACCGCCACCGCCGGCGGCCCTGCCGAGGGCACCCCCTCGACGTCCCTGGTCCTCGACCAGTTCGGCCGGAACCTCACGCAGGCCGCTCGCGAATCCAAGCTCGACCCGGTCATCGGGCGCGAGAAGGAGATCGAGCGGGTCATGCAGGTGCTGTCCCGCCGCACCAAGAACAACCCGGTGCTGATCGGTGAGCCCGGCGTCGGCAAGACCGCCGTCGTCGAGGGCCTCGCCCAGGCCATCGTCAAGGGCGAGGTGCCCGAGACCCTCAAGGACAAGCACCTCTACACCCTGGACCTCGGTGCCCTGGTCGCCGGCTCCCGCTACCGCGGTGACTTCGAGGAGCGCCTGAAGAAGGTGCTCAAGGAGATCCGCACCCGCGGCGACATCATCCTGTTCATCGACGAGCTGCACACGCTGGTCGGTGCGGGTGCCGCCGAGGGCGCCATCGACGCGGCGAGCATCCTCAAGCCGATGCTGGCCCGCGGTGAGCTGCAGACCATCGGCGCCACCACCCTGGACGAGTACCGCAAGCACCTGGAGAAGGACGCGGCCCTGGAGCGCCGCTTCCAGCCCATCCAGGTCGCCGAGCCGTCCCTGCCGCACACGATCGAGATCCTCAAGGGCCTGCGCGACCGGTACGAGGCGCACCACCGCGTCTCCATCACCGACGAGGCGCTGGTCCAGGCCGCCACCCTGGCCGACCGGTACATCTCGGACCGCTTCCTGCCCGACAAGGCGATCGACCTGATCGACGAGGCCGGCTCCCGGATGCGCATCCGCCGGATGACCGCGCCGCCGGACCTGCGCGAGTTCGACGAGAAGATCGCCGCGGTCCGCCGGGACAAGGAGTCCGCGATCGACTCGCAGGACTTCGAGAAGGCCGCTTCCCTGCGCGACAAGGAGAAGCAGCTCCTGGCCGCCAAGGCCAAGCGGGAGAAGGAGTGGAAGGCCGGCGACATGGACGTCGTCGCCGAGGTCGACGGCGAGCTGATCGCCGAGGTCCTCGCCACGGCCACCGGCATCCCGGTCTTCAAGCTGACCGAGGAGGAGTCCAGCCGCCTGCTCCGCATGGAGGACGAGCTCCACAAGCGGGTCATCGGCCAGGTGGACGCCGTCAAGGCGCTCTCCAAGGCGATCCGCCGTACGCGTGCGGGTCTGAAGGACCCCAAGCGTCCGGGTGGCTCGTTCATCTTCGCCGGCCCGTCCGGTGTCGGTAAGACCGAGCTGTCCAAGGCGCTCGCCGAGTTCCTCTTCGGCGACGAGGACGCGCTGATCTCCCTCGACATGTCGGAGTTCAGCGAGAAGCACACGGTCTCCCGTCTCTTCGGTTCGCCCCCCGGCTACGTGGGCTACGAGGAGGGCGGCCAGCTCACCGAGAAGGTGCGCCGCAAGCCGTTCTCGGTCGTCCTGTTCGACGAGGTCGAGAAGGCCCACCCGGACATCTTCAACTCGCTGCTGCAGATCCTGGAGGACGGTCGCCTGACCGACTCCCAGGGCCGGGTCGTGGACTTCAAGAACACGGTCATCATCATGACGACCAACCTCGGCACCCGGGACATCTCGAAGGGCTTCAACCTGGGCTTCGCGGCCTCGGGCGACACGAAGACCAACTACGAGCGCATGAAGAACAAGGTGTCGGACGAGCTCAAGCAGCACTTCCGGCCCGAGTTCCTCAACCGCGTCGACGACGTGGTGGTCTTCCCGCAGCTGACGCCGAACGACATCCTGCGGATCGTCGACCTGATGATCGGCAAGGTGGACGAGCGCCTGAAGGACCGGGACATGGGCATCGAGCTCTCCCAGTCGGCCAAGGAACTGCTGTCCAAGAAGGGCTACGACCCCGTTCTGGGCGCCCGGCCGCTGCGCCGGACCATCCAGCGCGAGATCGAGGACACGCTGTCGGAGAAGATCCTCTTCGGTGAGCTGCGCCCCGGTCACATCGTGGTCGTGGACACCGAGGGCGAGGGCGAGTCCCAGACCTTCACCTTCCGCGGCGAGGAGAAGTCCGCGCTGCCGGACGTCCCGCCGATCGAGCAGGCGGCCGGAGGACCCGGGCCGAACCTGAGCAAGGAGGCGTAAGCCTCAGCGGCAACCGAGAGGGGCCGGCGCCTTCGGGCACCGGCCCCTCTCGCGTGCCCGTGTGCCCGCGGCCGAGTGGTCCGCCCGTGAGACGGGGGCCACATGGCCCCGGTCACAGGGAAAGGGGGCCCACCCCCGCTCACCGGTGACATGGCACACAAGCGCTCCGACCCGTACTACGGTGCTTAGTGGGGGACAGGGGCTGAAAAAGCGGACATTCAAGACAATGAAATGTTACGAAACGGGCCCCCTGCAGGGCATTTGTCCTGAATGGGGGAGACGTCAAGAGAGCTACGACACTGCCCACTCTTACTACTTTCCGTCGTAGTGGGGGTGTTTGAGCGGCGGTGACCGGCGGGGTTACCAAGGGATGGCCCGCCCGGCGAAGGCACATGCGTCCGGGTGGTCCTCATGTCCCCCACCCCCAGAGGTTTCGATGTTCCAGCGCGCCACGTCCCGTTCCGCCCGTACGACCAAGCTCCGTACCCGCGCCGCCGTCCTGGCCGCCGGTCTGGGGGTCTCCGTCGCCATGGGTGCGGGAGTAGCGTCCGCCGCCGAGACCACGGCGGCCCCCAACGCCGCCGTCGCGCAGGCCGCCGCCTGGACGGCGCCGGTGAAGCAGTTCGCGCTCAGTGCCGGCTTCAACCAGGCGGGCGGTCACTGGGTGCACAAGCACAGCGGCCAGGACTTCGCCGTGCCGACCGGCACCAAGGTCGTCGCCGCGAACGCCGGCACCGTCGTCAAGGCCGGTCCCAACGGCGCCGGTGACGGCCCCGCCTACGGCAACGCCGTCGTCATCAAGCACGCCAACGGCACGTACTCCCAGTACGCCCACCTCTCGCGCGTCGATGTGAGGATCGGCCAGGTCGTCGCCACCGGTCAGCACATAGCCCTGTCCGGCAACACCGGCAACTCCACCGGCCCGCACCTGCACTTCGAGATCCGTACCACCCCGAACTACGGCTCCGCGCTCAACCCGCTCGCCTTCCTGCGCTCGCAGGGCGTGGCCGTCTGACCGGCCGAACAGCGCACCGCACCGCCGCCCTGCCGACCAACGGCGGGCGGCGGACGCGTCAGGACTCCCGCGCGCCCCGGTGCGCCTGAGTCACCAGGTCGATGGCGACCTCGAGCACGGCCTTGCGCCGCTCCTCGGGGTCGCCTTCGATGTCCTGCATGACGAACATCCCGGCGTGCAGCGTGAAGATGGCGCTGACGCAGCGGACCTGGTCGGCCATGTTCGCACCCGGGTCGATGATGATGTCCCGCAGGCCGCGCATCCGGTCCTTGAAGGCGTCCCCGATGCGCAGCTCCCGCACGGTCGCCTGGTTCTCCTGCATGAAGCGGAACAGCGGCGCCGCGTCGGCGAGCGCCTGGTCGTAACGGCGGACGATCTCCTGCTTGGTCTCCAGTGTGTGCGGCTGCCGCCGCCCCCACTCGATCAGCTCCTCCATCGGACGCGTGAGGCTTTCGAACAGGCTGACGAGGATCTCTTCCTTCGTCTTGAAGTGGTAGTACAGGGCCGCCTTGGTGACGTCGAGACGCTCGGCGATCTCGCGCAGGGAGGTCTTCTCGTAGCCCTGCTCGGCGAAGAGTTCGAGCGCCACGTCCTGGATGCGCTGGCGGGTGTTTCCGCGGCGCTGCTGCCTGGTGCCGTCCATCGTGACGCCCATCCTCGTACTCCTCGAGCTCCCTGGACACCTTGCCTGCCGGCCGGTCGGCAAAACTTACTTGACGACCGGCTAGCTGGAGGTCTACTTTCCAGAGTGTAGTCAACTTGCCGGGCGGCAAGTAAGTCCCAATCGACTGGGGGAGCAGGACGGATGGCGGACAGCGCGAAAGCCGGGCCCGAGACGGCTCAAGCCGGCAAACAACCCAGGAGCGTGCGGGTCGTCCTGCTCGCCCTCATGATCGCGATGATGCTCGCGATGCTCGACAACATGATCGTGGGCACCGCGATGCCGACGATCGTCGGTGATCTCGGCGGCCTTCAGCACCTTTCCTGGGTGGTCACCGCCTACACCCTGGCCACCGCGGCGGCCACCCCGCTGTGGGGCAAGCTCGGCGACATGTACGGGCGCAAGGGCGCCTTCATGTCCTCGATCGTCATCTTCCTGCTCGGGTCCGCGCTGAGCGGCATGGCCCAGAACATGGGCGAGCTGATCGGCTTCCGCGCCGTCCAGGGCCTCGGCGCGGGCGGTCTGATGGTCGGTGTGATGGCCATCATCGGCGACCTGATCCCGCCGCGGGAGCGCGGCAAGTACCAGGGCATGATGGCCGGCGTCATGGCGCTCGCGATGATCGGCGGCCCCCTGGTCGGCGGCACGATCACCGACAACTGGGGCTGGCGCTGGTCCTTCTACATCAACCTCCCCCTCGGCGCGGTGGCACTCGTCGCGATCAGCGCCGTACTGCACCTGCCGAAGAAGCGCTCCCAGGCGCGGATCGACTACCTGGGTGCCGTGCTGCTGACCGTGGGCATCAGCTCCATCGTGCTCGTCACCACCTGGGGCGGCTCGGAGTACGCCTGGACCTCCGCGCGGATCATGGAGCTCATGGCGATCGGCGTCGTCGCGCTCGTCGGGTTCGTGCTCTGGCAGACCAAGGCCGCCGAGCCGATCGTGCCGCTGCACATCTTCCGGAGCCTGAACTTCAGCCTGATGTCGCTGATCGGCTTCATCACCGGCTTCGTGATGTTCGGCGCGGTGCTGTTCCTGCCGCTGTACCAGCAGTCGGTGCAGGGCGCCTCCGCGACCAACTCCGGTCTGCTGCTCCTGCCGATGCTGGCCGCGATGATGGTCGTGTCGCTGATCGCGGGCCGGGTCACCACCAACAGCGGCCGGTACAAGGTCTTCCCCATCGTCGGCAGTGTCCTGATGATCGCCGGTCTCTACCTGCTGTCCCTCATGGACACCGGCACCACCCGCCTCACCTCCGGCCTCTACATGGCCGTCCTGGGCGCGGGCATGGGCTGCCTGATGCAGATCACCATGCTGGTCGCGCAGAACAGCGTGGAGATGAGGGACATGGGCGTGGCCTCCTCGTCCACCACCCTCTTCCGTACGCTCGGCTCCTCCTTCGGTGTCGCGATCATGGGCGCGCTGTTCAACAACCGTGTCCAGCACGAGATGGCCGAGCGGGCCGGCGCCCTGGGCCGCGGGATCACCGAGCAGTCCGCGCAGCTGGACGCGGCGAGCCTCGCCAAGCTGCCGGCCCAGGCCCGCGAGGCCTACCAGCACGCGGTGTCCGCCGGCACGCACTCGGCGTTCCTGCTGGGCGCCGTGGTGGCGGTGGTCGCGCTCGTCGCGGCGGTGTTCGTCAAGGAGGTCCCGCTGAGGGGAGCGGGACCGGCCACGGGGGACCGCGCCGACGCGGGCGAGGCGCAGGCACGTCAGGACGTGGCGGAGGCCGTCTGACCGCCCGAGCCGAACGGGGGTGACCCAGGGGCCCGTGGAAGTCCGCCGGAAGCGGATTTCCACGGGCCCCCGGCATGTCCGCCCCGGCCCGCGGCCATCCGCCCACCCTCTGCCGTGAGCAGGACCGCGTCGGGGTGGCCCCGTCCGCCACGCCCGGTCGTAGCTCCCGGCCGGCCGGCACCACGGTGGCCGGGGCCGGCCCGCCCCCGGGGCCCGGAGGCAAGTGCCCGGGGACGGCCCTCGTACGTCCGCTACCGGGCGTCACTGCCCCGGAAGCAGGGGATGGCTGCCCGTGTTCGTCGGGGCGTGTTCGGGGAGCCACAGGACGGCGACGGCGCCCTCGGCCGGGATGTGCTCAGGGGCGCCCGCGGGACGCACGTTGCGGAAGGTCAGGCGGGCGCCGAGGACGCGGGCCTGCCCCGCGGCGATGGTCAGGCCGAGGCCGTGGCCGTGCCCGGCACGGTCCCTGCTGCCGGTGCGGAACCGGCTCGGGCCCTCGGCGAGCAGGTCCTCGGGGAAGCCGGGGCCGTGGTCGCGCACCCGGATGACCCGGCCCTCGACGGTCACCTCGATCGGCGGCTTGCCGTGCCGGGCGGCGTTGGCGAGCAGGTTGAACAGCACCCGCTCCAGACGCCGCGGGTCGGTGGTGACCTCGGACTCGTGCACCACACGAACCTCGACGTCCGGGTCCTTGGCCGCCACCCGCCGGGCGACGAACTCGCCCAGCACGATGTCCTGGAGTTCGGCCCGCTCCGAGGCGCCGTCGAGCCGCGCCACCTCCAGCACGTCCTCCACCAGCGTGCGCATGGCCTTCGCGCGGTCCAGGACCAGTTCCGTCGGCCGGCCGGGCGGCAGCAGCTCGGCCGCCGTCAGCAGCCCGGTCACCGGGGTGCGCAGCTCGTGCGCGATGTCCGCCGTGACCCGGCGCTCCGCCTCCAGCCGCTGCTGGAGCGCGTCCGCCATCGCGTCCACCGCCCGCGCGAGGTCGTCGGTCTCGTCGCGTACGACACCTCCGATGGCGTCCCGGACCCGTACGTCCGTCTCACCCTTGGCGACCTGGTTGGCCGCGGTCGCCGCCTTGCGCAGCCGGCGCGAGAGCTGACCCCCTATGAGCACGCCCAGCGCGCTGCCGCCGAGGACGACCGTGATGGAGCCGATGACCAGGGCCTGGTCGAGGTCGTTGAGGATGTTCGTGCTGCGGTCGGTGAAGTGCGTGTGCAGGGACAGCACGTGGCCGTCCTTGACCGGTACGGCCGCCCAGATGTCGGGCAGCTTGCCGGCGCGGTCGGTGACGTATGTCGCACGCCGGCCCTGCTCGACCTTCTCCCGCAGCTCGGAGGGCAGTGCCGGGTCGTCGATCCTGATGCCGGGGAAGTTCGGCCGCCCCGACAGTTCGAAGTTGCGCTGGGCGATCTGGACCCGCTCGTCCGCCAGGTCGCGCGCGTTGTCCATCATCGACACCCGTGCGGCGTTGTGCACGACCAGGCTGAGCGCGACCGCCACCAGCGCGCCGACCAGCGCGATGGCCGCGCTGAGCTTCCACCTCAGCCCCGTGCGGATGTCCGCGCGTTCCAGGCGCTCGGGGAGCAGACGCCGTGTGATCCCGGGCATGACCGCCCCGCTCAGGCCTTCAGCTTGTAGCCGAAGCCGCGCACCGTCTCGATGCGGTCCTGGCCGATCTTCGTACGCAGCCGCTGCACATGGACGTCGACCACGCGGGTGTCGCCGCCCCAGCCGTAGTCCCACACCCGCTCCAGGAGCTTGTCCCGGGAGAGCACCGTGCCCGGAGCCGACGAGAACTCGAGCAGCAGCCGCATCTCCGTGGGCGTGAGCGCCACCGGCTGCCCGGCCCGGCGCACCTCCATCCCCTCAGTGTCGATCTCCAGGTCGCCGAAGCTCAGCACCCCGCCGTCCACCGCGGCCGGGTCCGCGTCGGCCCGGACGCCGCCGGCGTGCCCGAAGCGGCGCAGCACCGCGCGGATGCGGGCGACCAGGACGGCGCCGTCGAACGGCTTGGTCACGTAGTCGTCGGCGCCCGCCTCAAGACCCAGCACCACGTCGATGGAATCCGCCCGCGCGGAGAGCATGATCACCGGAACGGTCGACTCGTCGCGGATGCGGCGGCACAGGCTGACCCCGTCGAGGCCGGGAACCATGACGTCCAGCAGCGCGATGTCGGGCCGCCTGGCCCGGAACGCCTCCAGGCCGGACAGCCCGTCGGGCATCGCCGTGACCGCGAAGCCGACCCGCTCCAGGGCGAGCTGTGTGGCCTCGCGGATGACGTCGTCGTCCTCGACGAACAGGACGTGGGTCTGTTCTGCCATCCGGGTGCTCTCAGTCCTCGTGTGCTTCTCGTCGTGCGCTCTGCTCGTGCGCTCTGCTCGTGCGCTCTGGTCTTCGTGCGCTCCTGGCCCACCGTGCGGGCACGTCCGCGGCCGGACGCGTCCATCCGTGACCGGTTCACCAGGAGACCGGACGGGCGGCCCCGGCCGCCTCACGCCCTCGCCATTGTCGCGCGGCCGCCGCCCGAGCTCCCCCACGCTGCCGTCAGTGGCCGGGGACCGGCGTCGCGATGCCCCCGACGGCCTTGCTGTACTCGTTGCGCGTGCTGAACTCCTTGGTGAACCGGCCCGCCGACCAGCGGTACGTGATCACGTCCTCGCCGGACGGACTCGACACCGGGTCCCCCCGCGCGTACACCTGCTTGGTCACCACGAGGTCGCCGCGGTCGATCTCGGCGTAGACCGGGGGCTCCTCGGCCTTGAAGACGTTCTCGTACCGGCCCCCCTGCTCGCGGTACACATAGGCGCCCACACCCACCGCGTCTCCGCAGGTCAGCACGTTGACGACGATGTCCTCGGCCGATCCCGAGGTCAGGTCGCCGTACGACACGTCGACGGGGTAGTCGTCGGCCACACACGGCTTGAGGCCGCGCTTGACCGCGGCCGAGACCTGCGGGTCGTCCTTGATCAGCCGGACCGCGTCCACCTGCTGGGCCCGGCCGGTGGGGTCGGGGGAGGGGGCCGGGACGGTGCCCGCCACCGAGCCGGCGCGGGCCGGCCCCTCGTCGCGCGCGCCGGTCCCCCCGGTGCCGCAGGCGGACGCGGAAAGGGCGAGGGCGGCGAGCACGGCCGCCGCCGTGATCGCCGCCTGGAAGGTGTCCCGGGCGCGCCTGGGCCCCGAGCCTGTACCCCTGCCGGTCAGGCCGCGCAACGCTCCCGCTCCTCACGCTCCAGCGCGCGTGCGTCCAGATCGCGCGCCTCCAGCTCCTCGCGGAGCCGGGCGAGCGCCCGGTGCAGCGTGCTCTTGACCGTACCCGCCGACATGCCGAGGGCGGCGGCCGTCTCCTCCGTGGACATCTGCTCCCAGTGTCGCAGCACCACGACACTGCGCTGTTTGGGAGCGAGCACTTTCAGGATGTCCATGAGGAGCGCGCGGTCGGCGTGCTGCTCGGTGGAGTCCTCGACGCGGGCGTCCGGGAGCTGCTCGGTGGGGACCTCCTCCAGCTTCCGGGCCCGCCACCACTCGGTACGCGTGTTGATCATCACCCGGCGCAGATAGGCGTCCGCGAGCCGCTTGTCGGCGATGCCCTCCCAGCGTCCGTAGGTCCGGGCGAGTGCCGTCTGGAGCAGGTCCTGGGCTTCGACCGGGTCCGGTACCAGCCGGCGCGCACTGCGCAGCAGCGCGTCCTGCCGGGTACGCACGTACTCCTCGAACTCGAGCACCTCTCCCTGCGCCATGTACGACCGCCTCCGATCCCCGTTTCCCGACCCGCCTGTCGCCGGTCTCCAAGCCGTGAGCGGACGGGCTGTGGTCGGCAGCCGTCCGGTGCCTGACAGGCACGCAAATGAAGGTACGGAGGCGTTGTCACGGCGCTGTCCGAAGCAGCCTGCGGCCAGCCCTCGGCTGTGCGTCGGTTGTGTAACGGAAGTAGGAACGGGGTAAAGCGGTGTCCCGATTGGTCCCCTTTGAGGGTGATTTGAGGGGTCGAGTGATGTGCGGATGTGTGACACGGACAGCCGCGACACGTCCTGAAGGCGTGGCGGGCCCGTGAGGTGACTTTGAATCAGGTGTCCGGGGTCGGATGCCGGGTGTCAGGCACCGGACTTCAGAGGTCGGGTGACGGTGGGTCAGGTCAGCGGCAGTCGGTACAGTCCGCCCGGCAGCGGCTCCACCAGGCCGTCCGCGACGAGACCGTCCAGGGCCCGGGCCCGCTGGACCGGCTCGTGCCAGACCCGGTCGAGCACCGGCTGCGGGACGGGCGCGTGGGCCTCGCGGAGCACGGCGAGCAGCTTGCCGCGGACCTGCCGGTCCGTGCCGGCGTACGTCTGCCCGCGGCGCGGCGGCCCGTCGTGCGCGGGCTTGCCCGCGAGCCGCCAGGCACAGTGCGCGGCGATCGGGCAGCGCGGGCACGACTCGTTCTTCGCCGTGCACACCAGCGCGCCGAGCTCCATGGAGGCGGCCGCCCAACGGGCCGCGGTCCCCTCGTCCTCGGGCAGCAGGGCGCGTGCCAGACGCCGCTCGGCGGCGGTCGTGGCGTTCGGCGGGTACTGCACACCGGTGACCGCGCGGGCCAGCACCCGGCGGACGTTGGTGTCCAGGACGGCGTGCCGCTGGCCGTAGGCGAAGGACGCGACCGCCGCGGCCGTGTACTCGCCGATGCCCGGCAGGGCGAGCAGTTGCGCGTGCTCGGTCGGCACGTCGCCGCCGTGCCGTTCCGTTATGGCGACCGCGGCGCCGTGCAGGCGCAGGGCGCGGCGCGGGTAGCCGAGCCGGCCCCAGGCGCGGACGGCCTCGCCCGGTGCCTCCTTGGCGAGGTCGGCGGGCCGGGGCCAGCGGTCGAGCCACTGCTCGTAGACCGGCAGCACACGGCTCACCGGCGTCTGCTGGAGCATGAACTCGCTGACCATCACGCCCCAGGCGCCGGCATCGGGGCGTCGCCAGGGCAGGTCGCGGGCGTGGTCGTCGAACCAGGTGATGACCTGGGTGTGCAGAGTCGGGCCGAGGGAGGTGCCGGAGGCCTCGGCGCCGGCGGGCGTGCCGGTGCCCGTCCGGGCACCGGTGGCGTTGGCCGGGGTGTCGGGGCTGCTGTGCGGGGGCAGTGTGGGCGCAGTCATGGCCTTCCGATCCTGCCACGTGAGGGTGGGCGGCCGTGTGACCCGGCGCGGGCCGGTGTCGTCACGAACCGTGCCCGGGTGATCACGGCGAGGCCAAGGCGGCCCGTGAATATGGGCGTTGCCGTGATGATGATCCGGAAAAGTTGTCGCCGGCGCGGCGGGTGGGGCCGGGGAAGCCGACGATCTCTCGTACAGTTTGGGCCGTGGGATCTCTGCGCAATCCGGTCGGTCCGCTTCCCGCCTCCATCTACTGGCGACGGCGGCTCGTCATGCTGTCCGTGGTCGCCCTGCTGGCGCTGCTGATCGTCTGGATCGTCCCCCTGGGGGGCGGGGGCCGCAAGACCAACGGCGAGGGGCCGGACGGCAAGCATCCGGCGCCCTCGACCTCGACCATCACGCCGGGGCCCTCCGGTTCCGGTCCCGCGATCAGCCAACACCCCGGTGGCCGGAAGGAGTCCGGCGGCGGTGACTCCGGTGGATCGGGGTCCGGGACCGGCGACACCGGGGGCACCGGTGACACCGCCGGTTCCGACGGCTCCGGCGGGAGCGGAGACGGCGCCGGTTCCGGTTCCGGCGCGTCCGCCGGCGGCGGGGACGAGGGCGCCAAGGGCGGCGGCGGTCCGGGTGCGGTGCTGCCGGCCGGCAGCACGCTGCCCAACTGCACCGCGAACGCGGTCAAGTTGACGCTGCGCAGCGTGCACAACTCCTACGGGCCCGGCCAGACGCCGGTGTTCGAGCTGATTGCCACGAACTCCTCCGGCAGCGACTGCAAGGTCGATCTCGGGCCGAAGTCCGCGGTGGTGACGATCAGCCAGGCCGAGAGCAGCTCCGCCTACTGGTCCTCGGCCGACTGCCCCACGACGGCCGGGAGCCGGCTGTACCGGGTGCCGGCGGGCAGCGCCATCACCTACACCGTCCGCTGGGACCGCAAGCCGAGCGCCCCGCAGTGCGCGACACCGCCGGCCGGTTCGGCCGGGGCGGGCACCTACCTGGTCGAGGCGAAGGCGCCGGGGTACGCGAAGCAGCGGACGTCGTTCGTGCTGTCGGAGGACTGAGCGGACCCGGGCTGAGCGGACCCGGGCTGAGCGGACCCGGGCTGAGCGGACCCGGGCCGACCGGGCCGAGGGTGACCGGGCCGAGGGTGACCGAGGAGAGCCAGGAGGGTCAACGGTCACCGAAGAGGCCTGAGGCGGGCCGGCCGTGGCCGGCGCCGGTCAGACGTAGCGCTCCAGGATCGACGACTCCGCCAGCCGCGACAGGCCCTCGCGGACGCTGCGCGCCCGCGCCTCGCCCACACCGTCCACCGTCTGGAGGTCGTCGACGCTCGCGGCGAGCAGTTTCTGCAGGCCGCCGAAGTGCTCGACCAGGCGGTCGATGATGGCGCCGGGCAGCCGGGGCACCTTGGCCAGCAGGCGGAAGCCGCGCGGGGAGACCGCGGAGTCGAGGGTCTCCGGGGAGCCGGTGTAGCCCAGGGCGCGGGCGACGGTGGACAGTTCGAGCAGCTCGGCGTGGGAGAGCTTGTCCAGCTCGGCCAGTGCCTCCTCGACCGTGCGGGAGCGCTTGGCGGTGGGCTCGGGGACGTAGTCCCGCACCACCAGTTCGCGCTCCGGCTCCACGCCCGCGATCAACTCGTCGAGCTGGAGGGCCAGGAGGCGGCCGTCGGTGCCCAGCTCCACCACGTACTCGGCGATCTCGGTCGCGATACGGCGCACCATCTCCAGGCGCTGCGCGACCGCCGAGACGTCCCGGACCGTCACCAGGTCCTCGATCTCCAGCGCCGACAGCGTGCCCGCCACCTCGTCCAGGCGGAGCTTGTAGCGCTCCAGGGTCGCCAGGGCCTGGTTGGCGCGGGAGAGGATCGCCGCGGAGTCCTCCAGGACGCGGCGCTGGCCGTCGACGTAGAGGGCGATCAGCCGCATGGACTGCGAGACCGAGACCACGGGGAAGCCGACCTGCTTGCTCACCCGGTCCGCCGTACGGTGCCGGGTGCCGGTCTCCTCGGTCGGGATCGTCGGGTCCGGGACCAGCTGGACGCCCGCGCGCAGGATCTTCGACAGGTCGGACGAGATCACGATGCCGCCGTCCAGCTTGCACAGCTCCCGCAGCCGGGTCGCCGTGAACTCGACGTCCAGGACGAAACCGCCCGTGCACATCGACTCCACGGTCTTGTCGGCGCCGAGCACGATGAGCCCGCCGGTGTTGCCGCGGAGCACCCGTTCGAGGCCGTCCCGCAGGGCCGTGCCAGGTGCCACGGCGCTCAGGGAGGCGCGCATCAGGCCATCGGCGCCGGAACTCCCGCCGGACTTTCCGGGAGCTGCTGCCCGGTCGTTGGCTGCCACTGCACTCCTCCGGTCGCAGGTTCTTCAGGCGCTGCCGTTTCGCACACTCGGTCGTACGGACGGGCGAGACCAGGGCAAAGTCTACCGGCGCTCCTCCTGCTCCCGTGGGGCGTCCCGGCGACGCGAGCGGGGCAGGACCCGCAGCGCGTCGCCTATGTCGGCCACTTCCAGGACCTTCATCCCCGCCGGGACCTTGCCCGGGTCGCCCGGCACGAGGGCGTGAGTGAAGCCCAGGCGGTGGGCCTCGGCGAGCCGGCGCTGCACGCCGGTGACCCGTCTGACCTCGCCCGCCAGACCCACCTCGCCGATCGCGACCAGGTTCTTCGGCAGCGGGGTGTCGCTCGCCGCCGAGGCCAGCGCGAGGGCGACCGCGAGGTCCGCGGCCGGCTCGGAGAGCTTCACCCCGCCGACCGTCGCCGAGTAGATGTCCCGCTTGCCCAGCGCGCTGATCCGGCCCCGCTGCTCCAGCACGGCCAGCATCATCGAGACCCGGGAGGTCTCCAGGCCCGACGTCGTGCGGCGCGGGGAGGGGATCTGGGAGTCGACGGTGAGCGCCTGCACTTCCGCGACCAGGGGGCGGCGGCCCTCCAGGGTGACGGTCAGGCAGGTGCCGGGCACGGGCTCCGCCCGGCGGGTCAGGAACAGGCCGCTCGGGTCGGCCAGACCGGTGATGCCCTCGTCGTGCAGTTCGAAGCAGCCGACCTCGTCCGTCGCGCCGTAGCGGTTCTTGACGCCGCGGACCAGGCGCAGGCGCGCGTGCCGGTCGCCCTCGAAGTGCAGCACCACGTCGACCAGGTGCTCCAGCAGGCGCGGGCCCGCGATGGCGCCGTCCTTGGTGACGTGGCCCACCAGGAGCGTGGACATGCCGCGTTCCTTGGAGGCGCGGATCAGCGCGCCCGCGACCTCGCGGACCTGCGCCATTCCGCCGGGCGCGCCGTCGATCTCGGGCGAGGCGACCGTCTGCACCGAGTCCAGGATGAGCAGGGAGGGCTTGACCGCGTCCAAGTGGCCGAGGACGGCGGCCAGATCGGTCTCGGCGGCCAGATACAGGTGGTCGTCGATGGCGCCGATGCGGTCGGCGCGCAGGCGGACCTGGCTGGCGGACTCCTCGCCCGTGACGTAGAGCGTGCGGTGCTCGTCGCTGGCGGACTTGGCCGCCACGTCCAGCAGCAGCGTGGACTTGCCGACTCCGGGCTCGCCCGCGAGGAGGACGACGGCGCCGGGGACCAGCCCGCCACCCAGGACCCGGTCGAGTTCGGGCACGCCGGTGGAGCGGGCGGTGGCCTGGCGGCCGTCGACCTGGCCGATGGGCACCGCGGAGGTGGTGACCCGGCCCGGCGCCGTCGTACGGACCGCGGGCGTGCCGTACTCCTCGACCGTGCCCCAGGCCTGGCACTCGGGGCAGCGGCCGAGCCACTTGGCCGTCTGCCAGCCGCACTCCGTGCAGCGGTAGGACGGGCGGTCCTTGGTGGTCTTGGTACGGGCAGCCATGGAGAAAACCGTAACCGCCGGCACCGACAGCCCGGCCGCCGGTGGTCCGGTACGTGCCCCGCGCCGGACCCTGTGCCGGACATCGTGCGGGACCCCGGGCCGGCCCCGCGCCCGGTCGTCGTCGGGCGGGCACACTCGAACGGGTCATGGAACCCGAGGTTCCGTTCCCCTTAAGAGGGATCGTTTCACCCGTACGGATTAAAAGTGCTCAAGGTGCACAGAGGGACGATCCCGGGCCGCCTACGGTCGCACAGGTGATGAGCAGCAGTCCGGACACCTCGACCCGCACGACCGGTGCGCACCGGGCACACCGCGAGGCGCGCGACCGCGCTGCCGCGCACGCCGTGGCGTGCCGCCTGCCCGCGCGCTACGAGCCTTATCTCGACGGCCTGTTCACCTACTGCCTGTCCGTGCTGTGCGACCACGAGGCGGCGACCGCCGCCCTCGGGGACGCGCTGGTGTTCGCCGAGCGGCGCGGGCAGCGCGCACCCGGGACCGCGGGCGAACGCCGGGCCTGGCTGTACGCGCTGGCCCGCTGGGCGTGCCTGCGCAAGCTGGCCGAGGCCAAGCAGAAACGTCAGGGCACGCACGCCGCGGGCCGCACCGGCGACGGCCGGCACGCCGCCGCGCGGGCCGTGCCGCCGCCCGTCCCCGACGAGGTCCGGCGGGAGCGGCGCCGCGAACTCGCCCAGCTCGCCTGGCCGGAGGCCGCCGGCACCACCCCGGAGCAGCGCGAGGCGCTCGAACTCGCCGTACGCCACCACCTCGCCGCACACGAGGTCGCCGCCGTCCTCGGCATGGGCCTCGCCGCCGCGCGGGAACTGCTCGCCGCGGCCGCCTGCGAGGTGGAGCGCACCCGCGCGGCGCTCGCCGTGGTGGAGACCGGCACCTGCCCGAGCGTGTCCCGCCTCACCGGGGACAGCCGGCTCGTCCTCGGCGCGGCACTGCGGCGCGAACTCGTCCGGCACGTCGACGACTGCCCGCACTGCCGCCGCACCGCCGAGCGCGCCCTGCCCGGTCAGTGGCCCGGCGCCACCGTCACCCCCGCCGAACTGCCCGTACTGCCCGCGCCCCGCGCGGCCCTGCACAAGGCCCTGGCCCACCACCCGCGCGCGCGGAGCACCGCTCCCCGCTTCGACCGGCGCGGCTTCCCGATGGACCCGAAGGACCGCGCCGCCCGCAGGGACCGGCTCCGCGCGCGTGCCGTCACGACCACGGTGGTGGCCACGGTGGTGGCCGCGCCGGTGCTGGCCGTGTGGGCCGCCTACCGCGGCGGCCCGGTCGGCGAGGGCCCCGACGGTCCCGCCGCCAGCGCGCACGAGGGGCACGGCCCCGGCGCCCTCGGCGGCGACGGGGCCGGCAGGGGCTACGAGAACACCGGCAACGCGGGGCCCGGGCCCGGCACCCGCTTCGGCACGAGCGGCCGGCCGGACGTCTCCGTGGAGGTCATCAGCGTCACCGGCACCGGCCGCAAGGACGGCCGCCTGACGGTGAGCGCCGACAACACCGGTGACACCACCCTGATCACGCTCACCGCCGCCGGGCCAGGCCCGGTCCACTGGTCCGCGTCCACCGGAGCGGCCTGGCTCTACCCGAGCCGCTCGTCGGGAACCCTCCAGCCCGGCGAGTCGTTGACGATCAAGGTGTACGTCGACCACCTGCGCGAGCCCTCCGGCCGCTGGAGCGCGCGCGTGGCGATCGCGCCCGCCGGTGCCGTCGTCTCCATCGACGGCTACGGCACGGCACCCAGGCCCTCCGGAGCCGGGCCCAGGCACCCGGCCGACCCGTCCGCGACGTCCGGCCCGCGCCCCACGCCGACCACTCCGGCGCCCTCCGAGCCCACACCCACCCCGACCGACCCGCCGCCGACGACCGACCCCACGCCCACTCCCACCGAGCCGTCGCCGACCGACCCGGACAGCACGCCGCCGCCCTCCGCGGGCGGCGACACACCCGGCGCGGCCGAGGGCCGGCCGGGAGGACGGCGCGAGGGCAGGGGGTGCGACGGCTCGGGCCGGCACGCCAAGCGCGACCGCGGATGCCCGGCCCCGGCCTCTGCGGGCGGCCGCCGGTAGCGGGCCCCGATCGCCGGCGGGTCCACAGCCGGCGATCGGGCCCGGGCACCTGCGGGGCCTTCCGGCCAGCCGCCGAGGCGGCGGCCGGCGGCCCGTCAGACGGCCGGATCCGCCGGATGCGGTGCCACCAGCGGCAGCCCGGAGGCCAGACGCTGCTCGCACAGCTCGACCAGGCGGTCGTAGCCGGCCTTGCCCATCAGCTCGGTCAGCTCGGCCCGGTAGGAGACGTACACCGGCTCGCCCGCGCCGTGCGCAGACGTCGCCGAGGTGCACCACCAGTGCAGGTCGTGACCGCCCGGACCCCAGCCCCTGCGGTCGTACTCCCCGATCGACACCTGCAGCACGCGTGTGTCGTCGGGCCGGTCGATCCACTCGAAGGTCCGCCGGATCGGCAGCTGCCAGCACACGTCCGGCTTCGTCTCCAGCGGCTCGCGGCCCTCTCGCAGGGCGAGGATGTGCAGCGAGCAGCCCATGCCGCCGGCAAAGCCGGGCCGGTTCTGGAAGATGCACGAGCCATGGAAGGGGCGCGTCTGCCGGGAGCCCTCCTCGTCCTCGGCCACCCAGCCGTGCTCCACGCCCTCGGCATGGTTCTGCCAGATGTCCGGTGTGAGCCTCGCCACGTGCTCGGCGACCCGCTTCTCGTCGTCCTCGTCGGAGAAGTGGGCGCCCAGGGTGCAGCACCCGTCGTCCGCGCGGCCCGCCTGGATGCCCTGGCAGCCGCTTCCGAAGATGCAGGTCCAACGAGAGGTCAGCCATGTCAGATCACAGCGGAAGACCTGCTCGTCGTCCGCCGGATCCGGGAACTCCACCCACGCGCGCGGGAAGTCGAGCCCCTTCTCGTCGGATTCCGCGCCCCGCTTCTTCGGCTTCACTGCTTTCGCCGGGTTCGCCGATTTATCGGTCTTCGCCTTTTTCGTCTTTGGCACCCGTCCAGGGTAAGTCGCCGGGCAGCCGTGCCGGGACCCTCCCGAGCGGTGCCTCGCACAGGGCATCGGGGACGGACGACGTGCCAGGTGGCAGTAGCGTTCCGTACATGAGACTCGGTGTCCTCGACGTGGGCTCGAACACGGTGCATCTGCTGGTGGTCGACGCGCACCCCGGCGCGCGCCCGCTGCCCGCGCACTCGCACAAGGCCGAACTGCGGCTCGCACAGCTCCTCGACGCAAGCGGCGCGATCGGCTCCGACGGCGTCGACAGACTCGTCGCCGTGGTCCGCGAAGCACTCCAGGCCGCCGAGGACAAGGGCGTCGAGGACCTGCTGCCGTTCGCCACCTCCGCCGTGCGCGAGGCGGACAACGCCGACGACGTCCTCGCCCGCGTGCAGGAGGAGACCGGGGTCAGGCTCCAGGTGCTCAGCGGCGCGGAGGAGGCCCGCCTCACCTTCCTCGCCGCCCGCCGCTGGTTCGGCTGGTCGGCCGGGAAACTGCTGGTCCTGGACATCGGCGGCGGCTCACTGGAGATCGCCTACGGCATCGACGAGGAGCCCGACGCGGCCGTGTCGCTGCCGCTCGGCGCGGGCCGGCTCACCGCCGGCTGGCTGCCCGGCGACCCGCCCACCGCGGACGACGTCAGGGCGCTGCGGCGCCATGTGCGCGCCGAGATCGCGCGGACGGTCGGCGAGTTCAGCCGCTTCGGCGCCCCCGACCACGTCGTCGCCACCTCGAAGACCTTCAAACAGCTCGCACGGCTGGCCGGCGCCCCACGCTCCGCCGAGGGGCTGTACGTCCAGCGCGAGCTGAAGCGGGAGTCCCTGGAGTCGTGGGTGCCGCGGCTGTCCGGCATGACGTCCGGCGAGCGCTCCGAGCTCCCCGGAGTCTCCGACGGCCGGGCCGGACAGCTCCTGGCGGGAGCCCTGGTCGCCGAGGGCGCCATGGACCTCTTCGGCGTGGAACGCCTGGAGATATGCCCGTGGGCCCTCAGGGAGGGAGTGATCCTGCGGCGTCTCGACCACATGGGATGACGAAGACCACAACGGCGGCCGAGGGCCCCACCCCCACCCACCGCACCCCGTAACCTGTCCCTCGTGGTGGAACCCGAACCCGTACGCATTCCGGATGCGAAGGTCGCGCTTTCGACGGCCTCCGTCTACCCGGAGTCGACGGCGACGGCCTTCGAGATCGCCGCACGCCTCGGATACGACGGCGTCGAGGTCATGGTGTGGACCGACCCGGTCAGCCAGGACATCGAGGCGCTGCGCAGACTCAGCGACTACCACCGGATACCGATCCTCGCCGTGCACGCCCCCTGCCTGCTGATCACCCAGCGGGTGTGGTCCACCGACCCCTGGACCAAGCTCCAGCGCGCCCGGGCGGCCGCGGAGAAGCTCGGCGCGAGCACGGTCGTGGTCCACCCTCCCTTCCGCTGGCAGCGCCAGTACGCCCGTGACTTCGTCGCCGGGGTCTGGCGGATGGCGAGCGAGACGGATGTGCGCTTCGCGGTGGAGAACATGTACCCCTGGCGCTACCGCGACCGCGAGATGCTCGCCTACGCCCCCGGCTGGGACGTCACGAAGGACGACTACCGCCACTTCACGATCGATCTCAGCCATGCCGCGACGGCCCGCACCGACGCGCTCCAGATGGCCGACCGCATGGGCGGCCGGCTCGGCCATGTGCACCTCGCCGACGGCAGGGGCTCGGCGAAGGACGAGCACCTGGTGCCCGGCCGTGGCTCCCAGCCCTGCGCCGAACTGCTGGAACGTCTCGCCACCAGTGGTTTCGACGGCCATGTCGTGATCGAGGTCAACACCCGCCGGGCCATGTCCAGCGCCGAGCGCGAGGCCGACCTCGCCGAGGCCCTGGCCTTCACCCGGCTGCACCTGGCCTCCGCGGTGAAGGTGTCCGGGCGATGACCGGCGCCACCACCCGCCGCCGTGGCCGCCCCCGCCGCGAGGAGGCCGCCGACACCCGCGACCGCATCCTGACCGTGGCCCGCGAGGAGTTCTCCGAGCGCGGCTACGAGAAGACCTCGGTACGCGGCATCGCCAAGGCCGCCGGAGTGGACTCCGCCCTGGTCCACCACTACTTCGGCACCAAGGAGCAGGTGTTCGAGGCGGCGATCGAGGTCGTCCTCGCGCCCGCGCTGAACGCCCCTGAGGCGCTCGTCGACGGTCCGCTCGACGGCGTCGGAGAGCGGTTCGCCCGCTTCTTCTTCGGCATCTGGGAGAGACCGGCCACCCGTACGCCCCTGCTGGCGATCGTCCGCTCCGCGCTGAGCAACGACACCGCGGCCGCCGTCTTCCGCCGCCTGATCGTCTCGCAGCTGCTGCGGCGCATCGCCGGCCGGTTCGACCTGCCCGACGCGGAGCTGCGCGCCGAGCTGGCGGCCGCGCAGCTGGTGGGCTGCGCGATCCTGCGGTACGTGATCAAGGTGGAGCCGCTGGCGACGGCGGACGTGGAGCAGATCATCGCGCGGGTGGCACCCGTGGTGCAGCGGCACCTCACGGGGACGTGACGCCCGGACGGCTTTCGCGCGTCGCGCCGCTCCGGGACGCGTAGTCCCGTCGCGCGATGTGTGCGCCCCTGCCGCTCCGGGACGCGTAGCCCGTCGCGCGATGTGTGCGCCCCGGCGATCCGGGACGCGCAGCCCCGCCGCACCGAGACACGCGTCCCGTATTCCGGACAGCGCGTCCCGACCCCTGGATGACCGGCGTAGGCTCGACTGAGCCAGAACTCTGCCGGCGACTCCCTGCCGCCCGGCAGAACTTCCCGAAGGAGCTAGCGACGATGCCCGAGCTGAGGTCCCGCACAGTCACCCACGGCCGCAACATGGCGGGCGCCCGCGCCCTTATGCGCGCCTCCGGTGTACCCGGTGCGGACATCGGCCGGAAGCCGATCATCGCGGTCGCCAACAGCTTCACGGAGTTCGTGCCCGGTCACACCCACCTCCAGCCGGTCGGCCGGATCGTCAGCGAGGCGGTCCGGGAGGCGGGCGGCATCCCGCGCGAGTTCAACACCATCGCGGTCGACGACGGCATCGCCATGGGCCACGGCGGCATGCTGTACTCGCTGCCCTCGCGCGACCTGATCGCGGACAGCGTCGAGTACATGGTCGAGGCGCACTGCGCCGACGCCCTGATCTGCATCTCCAACTGCGACAAGATCACCCCGGGCATGCTGATGGCGGCCCTGCGCCTGAACATCCCCACGGTCTTCGTCTCCGGCGGGCCCATGGAGGCCGGCCGTGCCACGCTCGTCGACGGCACCGTCCGCACGCTCGACCTCATCGACGCGATCGCCGACGCCGCCAACGACAAGATCTCCGACGAGGACATCCTCCGCATCGAGGAGAACGCCTGTCCGACCTGCGGCTCCTGTTCCGGCATGTTCACCGCCAACTCGATGAACTGCCTGACCGAGGCGATCGGTCTGTCCCTGCCGGGCAACGGCTCGGTCCTCGCCACCCACACCGCCCGCCGCGCCCTGTACGAGAACGCGGCCCGCACGGTGATGGACCTCGTCCGCCGCCACTACGAGCAGGACGACGAGACGGTCCTGCCCCGCAACATCGCCACCTTCGCGGCCTTCGAGAACGCGATGGCCCTGGACATCGCGATGGGCGGCTCCACCAACACGATCCTGCACCTGCTGGCGGCGGCCCAGGAGGCCGGTGTCGAGTTCGGCCTGGAGCAGATCGACGCCGTCTCCCGCAGGGTGCCCTGCCTGGCGAAGGTGGCGCCGAACGTCACCAAGAACCGCACGTACTACATGGAGGACGTGCACCGCGCCGGCGGAATCCCCGCCCTGCTCGGCGAGCTGCACCGCGCGGGCCTGCTGAACGAGGACGTGCACGCGGTGCACAGCCCCTCCCTGGGGGACTGGCTCAAGACCTGGGACGTGCGCGGCGGCTCTCCGTCCCCGGAGGCGGTCGAGCTGTGGCACGCGGCCCCGGGCTGTGTGCGCTCGGCGGAGGCCTTCTCCCAGTCCGAGCGCTGGGAGGCTCTGGACACCGACGCCGCCGACGGCTGCATCCGCTCCGCCGAGCACGCCTACTCCAAGGACGGCGGCCTGGCGGTGCTCAAGGGCAACCTGGCCGTGGACGGCTGCGTGGTGAAGACCGCGGGCGTCGACGAGTCGATCTGGACCTTCGAGGGCCCGGCGGTCGTCTGCGAGTCGCAGGAGGAGGCCGTCCAGAAGATCCTCACCCAGCAGATCAAGGAGGGCGACGTCGTCGTCATCCGCTACGAGGGCCCCAAGGGCGGCCCCGGCATGCAGGAGATGCTCTACCCGACCTCGTACCTGAAGGGCCGCGGCCTGGGCAAGAGCTGCGCGCTGATCACGGACGGCCGCTTCTCCGGCGGCACCTCGGGCCTGTCCATCGGCCACGCCTCGCCCGAGGCGGCCTCCGGTGGCACGATCGCGTTCGTCGAGGACGGCGACCGCATCCGTATCGACATCCCGAACCGCTCCATCGACCTGCTCGTCGACGACGCGGAGCTGTCCCGCCGTGAGCAGGCCCTGAACGGCGCGTACGTCCCGAAGGACCGCGACCGGAAGGTGTCGGCGGCGCTGCGGGCCTACGCCGCGATGGCCACCAGCGCCGACAAGGGCGCCGTGCGGGACGTGTCGAAGCTGGGCTGACGGCTGACGGCTGACGGCTGACGGCTGACGGCTGACGGCTGACGGCTGACGGCTGACGCGGCCTGAACACGCGGACCCGAAGGGGGCCGCCTCTCGCGAGGCGGCCCCCCTTCGTCGGGTCACCAGGACGACGGGTCGTGGCCGTCGACGGCGAAGACGGTGCCGTCGGGGGCTCCGGAGTAGACACGGCCCTTGACGATCACGGGCGCGGGCAGCTCCGCCGCCACCCGGTCCGTGTGCGCGCCGAGCCGCGGCTGGGTCTGGCCGACGATCCGCCCGGTGCGCGCCCCGACCGCCAGCAGCCGCCCGTCCCCGGCGAGGAAGTACACGTGGCGGGCGTCGGCGATCGGCGTGGAACCCCGGCTCACGGCCGTCTCCAGCCGCCACCGCACCTTCCGCGCCGCCAGGTCGACCGCGTCCAGCGAGCCGCCGCCGCCCAGCAGGTGCACCACGTCGCCGCGCACGCTCGCCTGCACCGTGTCGCGGGGAACGGGCAGCGCGACCCGTACCGACGCCTCGGTCCGCGGCGTGTAGCGGACCACGGCGTCCACCCGGCCGAAGGCAGGCTCGGCGGAGAGCAGGACGAGGGAGCCGTCCCGGCCGCCGACGGGCGTCAGCATTCCGGGCAGTCGGGCCTCCCAGCGCACATCGCCCGTCGCCGGGTCCACCGCGACGACCCGGGTGGACGTCCCGTCGGGCGACGAGCTCACCGCGTACGCCAGCGGATCCCCGGCGAACGCGAAGAAGTGCGGCAGGGGAAGACCGGGCACCGGCCGGCTCCACTTGGTCTCGCCCGACGCGGCGTCGACCGCGCGCACCAGCCCGTCCGTGCCGGTGAGCAGCACCATTCCGCCGACGCTGCGCACTCCGCTGTAGGCCGGCACGTCCGACTGCCAGCGCGGCCTGCCCGAGTCCGGGTCCAGCGCCTCCAGACGCCGGCCGTGGTCCGTCATCGGCTGCACCAGACCACCCGCGACGACCGGCGGCACACCGGTGACCATCTTGGGTACGGAGTGCCGCCACAGCAGGCTTCCGTTCGCCGGATCGAGGGCGTAGACCAGTCCGGGCCGCGCGCAGAACAGCTTTCCGGCCCCGTACGAACACTGGGAGGTGCCGTCGCCGGACACGGGCCTGGATACCCACTCGGAGAACGCGGCCGCGGTGGCTCCGGGCAGAGTGCTCTCCGGCGCCGAGTCGTGCGGAGACATCCCGAGGTCGAGCAACTGGACCGTGGCGAGTCCGCCGCCGACGACCAGGCCGAGGGCCCCGGCGGCCACGGCGAGCCGCCGAGACCGCGGGCGCCGCCCGGTGAGGATCCCCGTCAGCCGCCCGGACCGCCGCCCCGTACGGTCTTCCGGCTTCCCCCCGGCGTCCTCGTCAGGGGGCCCGGCCGGGGACGCGTCACCGCCGTGGTTCCCGTCCGCGTCCGTCCCGCCGGTTCCGGAGAACACCCCGGTCCCAGGGGTCCGCGGCTCCGGTATGAACGCCTGCGTGTCGTACGAGGCGGCCGCCGAGCGCAGTTCGCGCATCAGCTCGTCCGGGGTGGGCCGGTCCTCGGGCTCCTTGGCCAGGCAGCGCAGCACCAGCGGCGCCAGGTCCTCCGGCACCTCGGTCAGGTCGGGCTCGTCGTGCACGACCTGGTAGGCGACGATGTACGGGCTGTCGGAGTCGAACGGCCCCCGCCCGGTCGCCGCGTGCACCAGCACGGAGCCGAGCGCGAAGATGTCCGCCGCCGGACCGACCTCCCGCGGCCGGCGGAACTGCTCGGGCGCCATGAAGGGCGGCGTACCGATCAACTTGCCGGTCTCGGTGCGCAGTTCGCTGTCCTTCGGGCGGGAGATGCCGAAGTCGATGACTTTCGGCCCGTCCTCGGCGAGCAGCACGTTGCTCGGCTTGAGATCGCGGTGGACGACCCCCACCCGGTGGATGTCGCGCAGCGCCTCGGCGAGCCCCGCCATCAGCCGCCGCAACTGGGCGGGAGGCAGCGGCCCGTTCTGCTTCACCTGGTCGGCGAGCGTGGGGCCGGGAATGAACAGGGTGGCCATCCAGGGCCGTTCGGCCTCCGGGTCGGCGTCGACGACGGGCGCGGTGAAGGCGCCGCTGACCCTCCGGGCCGCCGCGACCTCCTGCCGGAACCGCCCCCTGAACTCGGGGTCCCAGGCGTACTGGGCGTGCACGACCTTCACCGCGAGCCGCAGACCCGAGGTGCTGCGGGCCAGATGCACCACGCCCATGCCGCCGGAGCCCAGGCACGACTCGAGGCGGTAGTGACCGGCGTACTCCGGAAGTTCCGCTTCCGCGCCCGCACCGGTGTTGCGCCGTGGCGTCATGGACCACCCCCCGTGCTGTTCGTTCGCGCGTGCGACGCACGGAGCCTAGTCGATGACCCGAACCGGGCCGAGGCGGCTTGCGGGACTCCACGTGCGAATCGCGTACATGTGTTTCGCAACGCGTTCCCGGGGAATCAAACGGGGCCCATGGCAGTCATGGGGTGTTACGGGGGAGGTTTCTCATGTCTGTCGACCGTGCCCAAGAACAAGCCGGGGAGCGTGCCGAGGAGGCCGGCGACGCGGCGGCGGCAACCGTCGCGACCGCGGCGGCCGTGCAGTACTACCCGGTCGCGCCGGGCGTCCAGCTCAACGTCCGCAGCGGCCCCGGCACCGGCTACAGCATCGTCCGCACCCTGGGCGCGGGCGCCCAGGTGCCGGTCTACTGCCAGACGCCGGGTACGACCGTGTCGGGCTACTACGGCACGTCGAACATCTGGAACAACATCGGAAGCGGCCAGTACGTCTCGGACACCTATGTGAGGACGGGCAGCGACGGCTACGTGGCCGGCCGCTGCGGCTGATCCCCGACGGAGCCCGCGGGCACCCCGGAGCCATAATCGACCCGTGAGCGACGACAACGGCACCCCGGGCACCCCCGCGGGCTCCGCAGGGCCCCGCCCCGAGCCCCTGCGCTTCTTCGGCACCACCTGGGTGGACCACGACGACGGCTACACCGCCCGCCGTATCGGCGTCGCCGCTGGCTCACTCGCCGCGGCCGCCGTCTCCTGCTTCGTGCTCCGCTTCGCCTACCAGGGACTCCAGATCGCCGGCTCGGGCGCCTTCGTGGAACTCCTGGTCGTGGTGATGTTCGCGGTGTGCAGCGCGCTCGCCTTCCGCAACACCTGGGACGGTTTCGGGAAGCGTCCCGACCCCGACCGCCAGTCCTCCCTGCGCGGCCTGCTCGCCGTCGGCTTCATCGGCTCCCTCCTCGCCTACTTCTTCCGCTCGCTCGTCGAGGCCCCCGGCGAGAAGCTGCACCGCAAGGAGTACGAACAGGCCCGCGAACAGTACGAACGCCGGACCACCCGCCGCTCCGGCAACCCCTCCAAGAAGCGCCGCCGCTCCTGACCGCGGGGGCCGCGCGGCCGGCGAACCGGTCCGCGCGGCCGGAACCCCCTGTCACGGGGAGGTCACGAGGTCGCACGATGGCCGTATGACCTCATCTCCGCCGCCCACTCACGCGGACCGAGCGCGCTCCTTCAACGCCGCAGCGGCCCAGTACGCGGCGAACCGCCCCTCCTATCCGCCCGCCCTCTTCGACGCGCTGGAGGAACTCACCGGCCGGCCACTCGCCGGCGCCCGCGTCGCGGACATCGGCGCCGGGACCGGCATCTCGACGGCCCTGCTGCACGAGCGCGGCGCCGAAGTGCTGGCCGTCGAGCCCGGCGACGGCATGGCGGCCCACTTCCGCCTCACCCGCCCCGGCATCCCGATCGTGCGGGGCGACGGCAACGCCCTCCCGCTCGCCGACTCCTGCGCAGACCTCCTCACCTACGCCCAGTCCTGGCACTGGACGGACCCCGACCGGGCCGTCCCGGAGGCCCTGCGGGTACTGCGACCGGGCGGTGCCCTGGCGCTGTGGTGGAACAGGGACGCCGCCGACATCGAGTGGATCGCGCGGCAGAACGACCGCATCTGCCGCCTCTTCAGCATCGACCCCTACGCCGAGAAGGGGGCGGCCGCCGCCCGCGCCGTCAAGGCACAGCACACCGAACGACTCCGCTTCACCCGTCGCGAGGTCCGCTGGAGCCGCCGGGTCCCGCTCGACACCCACCTCGCCAACCTCGGCAGCCACTCACGCCTTCTGGTCTGCCCCGAGGGACACAGGGACGCCTTCCTCGCCGAGGAGCGCGACCACCTGCTGGAGGTCTTCCCGGACGGTTTCGTGGAGGAGACCTACGACGTCCTCCTCCTCGTCGCCACCACACCCTGACGCTGCTCATCCCCTCACCCCACTTGACGGCGCCCTCTCCAGCGCGCATTAATCATCGCATGATGAATATTTCTTCGGGGCCACCCCGCCCCGAAACGGATGCCGTCCGAGCCGAAGCACTCACCGTGGTCCGAGGCCCCCGCACCGTCCTGCGGGGCCTCGGCTTCACCGTCCCGCGCGGCCGCATCACCGGCCTCCTCGGCCCCTCCGGCTGCGGCAAGTCCACGCTCATGCGCGCCATCGCCGGCACCCAGGCCAAGGTCGACGGCACCCTGGAGATCCTCGGCCTGCCCGCCGGCCACGCCACCCTCCGCAACCGCATCGGCTACGTCACCCAAGCCCCCTCCGTCTACGACGACCTGACCGTCCGCCAGAACCTCGAATACTTCGCCGCGATCCTCGACCCCGGCCGCGCGGCGGCCGAACGCCGCCGGGACAACGTCGGCCGGGCCATCGCCGACGTCGACCTCACCGGCCACGCCGACGCCCTCGCCGGCAACCTCTCCGGCGGCCAGCGCAGCCGCGTCTCCCTCGCGGTCGCCCTCCTCGGCACCCCCGAACTGCTGGTCCTCGACGAACCGACCGTCGGCCTCGACCCCGTGCTGCGCCGCGACCTGTGGAACCTCTTCCACGACATCGCCGCCACCCGAGGCGCCACCCTCCTCGTCTCCTCCCACGTCATGGACGAGGCCGAGCGCTGCCACCAGCTCCTCCTCATGCGCGAGGGCCGGATCCTCGCCGACGACACCCCCGAAGCACTCCGGTCCCGCACCGGCACCGAGACCGTCGAGGCGGCCTTCCTGCACCTGGTCGACGAGGCGGTCGCAGCAGGCCGCGCCAAGGAGACAGCACGATGAGCACGACCACCGCGCCCCACGCCCCCCGCGCCCTGAGCGCCGCCCGCACCACCGCCACCGCGGCCCGGGTACTGCGCCAGCTCCGCCACGACCCGCGCACCATCGCACTGATGCTGCTGGTCCCCTGTGTGATGCTGCTCCTGCTGCGCTACGTCTTCGACGGCAGCCCGCGCACCTTCGACAACATCGGCGCCTCGCTCCTCGGCATCTTCCCGCTGATCACCATGTTCCTGGTGACCTCGATCGCCACCCTGCGCGAACGCACCTCCGGCACGCTCGAACGCCTCCTCGCCATGCCGCTCGGCAAGGGCGACCTCATCGCCGGCTACGCGCTCGCCTTCGGCGCCCTCGCGATCGTCCAGTCCGCGCTGGCCACGGGACTGGCCGTCTGGTTCCTCGGCCTGGACGTCACCGGCTCGCCCTGGCTGCTCCTGCTGGTCGCCCTCCTCGACGCACTGCTCGGCACCGCCCTCGGCCTCTTCGTCTCCGCCTTCGCCGCCTCCGAGTTCCAGGCGGTCCAGTTCATGCCGGCGGTGATCTTCCCTCAGCTCCTCCTCTGCGGCCTGTTCACTCCGCGGTCCGACATGCACCCCGTCCTGGAGGCCGTCTCCGACGTCCTCCCGATGTCCTACGCGGTCGACGCCATGAACGAGGTCCTGCGCCACACCGAGGTGACGACGACGTTCGTACGCGACGCGCTGATCGTGGCGGGCTGCGCCCTGCTCGTCCTCGGCCTGGGAGCGGCCACCCTCAGGCGGCGAACCGCATAGCCCCACAGGACCGGAGGGTGTCCCGCCAGCCGGACGGTCCACCCGCACTTCGGACCACCGGTGCGAGGATGAGCACCATGAGCCAGAAAGTCGCAGTTCTCGGCACCGGAAAGATCGGCGAAGCCCTGCTCAGCGGAATGATCCGAGCCGGCTGGACCCCCGCCGACCTGCTGGTCACCGCCCGCCGCCCGGAACGGGCCGAAGAACTCCGCGCCCGCCACGGAGTCACCCCGGTCACCAACGCGGAAGCGGCGAAAACCGCCGACACCCTGATCCTCACCGTCAAGCCCCAGGACATGGGCACCCTCCTCGACGAACTCGCCCCGCACGTCCCCGCCGACCGTCTGGTCATCAGCGGCGCCGCGGGCATCCCCACCTCCTTCTTCGAGGAGCGCCTGGCCTCCGGCACCCCGGTCGTCCGCGTCATGACCAACACCCCCGCCCTGGTCGACGAGGCCATGTCCGTCATCTCCGCCGGCACCCACGCCACCGCCGAACACCTCGCCCACGCCGAGGAGATCTTCGGCGCCGTGGGCAAGACGCTCCGCGTCCCCGAGTCCCAGCAGGACGCCTGCACCGCCCTCTCCGGCTCGGGCCCGGCCTACTTCTTCTACCTGGTCGAGGCCATGACCGACGCCGGCATCCTCCTCGGCCTGCCCCGGGACAAGGCCCACGACCTGATCGTCCAGTCCGCGATCGGCGCCGCGGTGATGCTCCGCGACAGCGGGGAGCCCCCCGTGAAACTCCGCGAGAACGTCACCTCGCCGGCCGGCACGACGATCAACGCCATCCGCGAACTGGAGAACCACGGCGTGCGCGCCGCGCTCATCGCCGCGCTGGAAGCCGCCCGCGACCGCAGCCGCGAGCTGGCCTCCGGCAACAACTGACCGGCACCGGGCGGTCGGCGCAGGCCGCCCGCCCAGCCGCCCTCCCCTCAGGCGGGCAGCAACCCGATCGCCCGGTACGCCGCGTCCACTCTCGGCCGCGCCATCTCCCTGGCCTTCTCCGCACCCCTGCGCAACACCCCTTCCACATACGCGGGATCCGCGCACAGCTCCCTGTGCCTTGCCTGTACCGGCCTGAGAAGCTCGACCACGGCCTCCGCGGTGTCCTTCTTCAAAGCGCCGTACGACTCATATACACCGCCCAGGGCTTCCGGGTTCCCGCCCTGACAAGCGGCCAGGATCTCCAGCAGATTGGCCAGGCCGGGCCGCTCCTGCGGGTCGTAGACGACGTCCCGCCCGCTGTCGGTCACCGCCCGCATGACCTTCTTCTCCACGACCTCCGGCTCGTCGAGCAGATAGACGATGCCCGGCCCGGAGTCGTCCGACTTCCCCATCTTCGACACCGGGTCCTGGAGGTTCATCACCCGCGCCCCCACCTTCGGAGGCGTCGCCTTCGGCACCACGAACGTGTGCCCGTACCGCTGGTTGAACCGCACCGCCAGATCACGGGTCAGCTCCACGTGCTGCGTCTGGTCGTCACCGACCGGCACCTCGTCCGTTCCGTACGCCAGGATGTCCGCCGCCATCAGCACCGGATACGTCAGCAGCGACAGCCGTACGCTCCCGCCCCGCCGCTGCTCGCGCGCCGCCTTCTCCTTGTACTGGATCATCCGCCGCATCTCGCCGTCCGTGGCCACGCACTCCAGCAGGTACGACAGCCGGGCGTGTTCGTCCACGTGGCTCTGCACGAACAGGGTGCACAGTTCCGGATCGAGCCCCGCCGCCAGCAGCAGCGTCGCCGCCTGCCGGCTGAGTCTGCGCACCCGCGCCGGGTCGTGGTCCACGGTCAGCGCATGCAGGTCGACGACGCAGAACAGCGCCTCCGACCGGTGCTGGTCCACCTCGGCCCACCGCCGCATGGCGCCCAGGTAGTTCCCCAGCGTCAGGTGTCCCGTCGGCTTGACCCCGCTGAAGACCCGAGTCCTCTCCACACTCCACCTCCTGGTCGAGCCGCCGTCCCCGCTCGGCCGGCCCCCGGAGTCCTGGAGGGAGATACGAGAACGGCCGCCGAGGTGGCGGCCGTTGGATGCATACGTGAGTACGGCCGCCGTCAGGCGGCCCACCACAGACAGGTGCACGTACGCGTAGTCATGGCCCCAGGATAGGACCTCGGGGTGCCGTCCGCCCGTGAGTTGACACACCTCGCAGGGATACGTAGTGTTCTCCGAGTTGCCCGACGTGAGAGCCGACTTCGGTCGGTCCCCGGACAACCATTCCTAAGTACCAGCCCTTACTCGACGGCAGTCGCAGTCTGTCTGTTGTCGCGGCATGGCATGCGTATTCATGGAATGAGGAATCCGCGCCCGAAAGGACGCAGCCCCCGATTCGCACGGGAGCAGGGAATCCGCTAAAGTCTCACTCGTCGGAACGGCCCAACGGTCGCGAAGACAAACCCCGCTGACTGGGGATCAGGTCGAGAAAGGATCTGATAGAGTCGGAGCCGCCGGAAAGGGAAACGCGAGAGCGAAGAACTGGAAAGCGCCGAGGAAATCGGATCGGAAAAAGATCTGATAGAGTCGGAAACACCGAAGGGAA